>JBDTLZ010000334.1:0-7885 GCA_039934515.1 Ginsengibacter sp. | reverse complement strand
CGAGCACCAGGCATAAAGCATTAATAAAATAGGTAGTACCGATAAATAAGATGCAATTGAAAATTACAAAAGTCATTGCATTCCTCTTGCTGATTACCCCGGCAGGGATTTCCCTTACAGCCGTTCTTGGATTTGCCGAATCAAATTCCGCATCCAGCCACCGGTTGAAAGCCATTGCCGCACTTCGGGCAAAAACCATACACAGCAGCACCATTATTAAAAGTTGCCACCAGGGCTTGTAAGTTTCATAATTGACTGCCCTGAGCCCGAAAAAAAAGCCAATCAATGCGAACGGCATCGCAAATATTGTGTGGGCAAATGTTACCAGTGATAAATAATTTTTTACTGATTTTACCATAATTCAAAATAAGTTAAGCCTTTAAAAGAGACATTGTTTTTAAGGCTTCCCATAAAACAATACCGGCAGCTACAGAAATATTGAGAGAATGCTTCATTCCGAATTGTGGAATTTCGATGCATCCATCGCATAAAACAAGCGTTTCCTGCTCGACGCCAGTGACTTCGTTGCCAAAAATAAATGCAATTTTATCCCCACCGAAACGCGATAATTTCTCAAGTGGAAGACTTTCGGCCACTTGTTCTACCGCCAATACAAGATATTTATCCTTTTTTAATTGTTCTATAGCCAATTTCGCATTTTCAAAATATTTCCATTCTACCGAATCCTGTGCGCCCAGTGCTGTTTTCGTAATTTCTTTGTGGGGCGGTTTTGCCGTATAACCTGTTATATATATTGCTTCAATCAAAAAAGCATCGGCCGTTCGAAACACGCTGCCAACATTATAGGCACTTCTTACATTTTCCAACATTGCTATGACAGGACTTTTTTCTGCAATCCGGAATTCATCAACAGATTTACGGTTCAATTCCGCCATAACGAGTTTTCTCATCAAAAGACTATTAATTTGCAAAAATACTTTAATTAGCTAATTAGCTAAGTGCGCCGTACTTTAATCACACGATCAACAAAAAAAACGCCTGCTCATTAAGCATTAATTTAATAAAAAATAAAGGATCAATCTATAAATGGCCATACCGGAATCAGATACTCCGCTCATGAAACAACATAACGCTATCAAGGCTAAATACCCTGATGCGATCCTG
Organism: Ginsengibacter sp.; assembly: GCA_039934515.1. Lineage (GTDB taxonomy): Bacteria > Bacteroidota > Bacteroidia > Chitinophagales > Chitinophagaceae > Ginsengibacter. Next base: position 6,760 of record JBDTLZ010000334.1, on the reverse strand, counting down.
CTTTTTCGTGTTGGGGACTTTTATGAAACTTTTGGCCAGGATGCGATAACTGCGTCGAGGGTGCTGGGTATCACCCTTACCAGGCGTAACAACAACTCAGCCACTGCTGCCGAGCTTGCCGGTTTCCCCCATCATGCTCTTGATACCTACCTACATAAGTTGGTAAAAGCAGGTTACAGGGTTGCGATTTGTGACCAGCTTGAAGATCCAAAACTCGCCAGGGGAATTGTGAAACGGGGGGTCACTGAAATGATTACACCTGGTGTCGCGACAAATGATAAACTTCTTGAACACAATAACAATAACTTTTTATGCGGCATTCATCTCACCGATGATAAAACCGGCATCTCCTTCCTCGATATTTCTACCGGAGAATTTTTTATAGCTGAAGGCGATAAAGAATATGCCGATAAATTATTGCAAAGCCTAAATCCTGCAGAAGTAATTTTTCAAAGAAGCCAGCAGAAGAACTTCAAAAGCTATTTTGGAAGTAAATTTTACACGTATACACTTGACGAATGGATCTTTACAGAACAATATGCAAAAGAAAGCCTGCTTAAACATTTTGGAACCCAAAGCCTCAAGGGTTTTGGCGTTGAGGACCTATCTGCAGGCATCATAGCCGCAGGGGCTATTTTACATTATTTAAAGGATACAGAACATCCCAATCTTCAGCACATCACCTCCTTGCAAAGAATTGATAAAGCCGACCATCTCTGGATGGACCGGTTTACCATCAGGAATCTTGAGTTACTTGGGGGTGTGGAAAGCAACAATTCATTGTTAAAGGTTTTAGATAATACGGTATCACCCATGGGTGCAAGATTACTGAAACGGTGGCTGGTATTGCCCCTTACCGAAATAAGCCCTATCGGGGAACGCCAGGACCTCGTGGAATATTTTATTAAGTCACCTGATGAAAGAAGCAGGACCTGCCAGTATATAAAGCAGGCCGGAGACATTGAGCGCCTGGTTAGTAAAATACCTTTGAAGAAAATAAATCCACGGGAGGTTCTGCAGATCAGCAAAGGGCTAAAACTGGTAAGCCAGGTGAAAGAAATATGTGATGTCTCCTCAAATGAATACCTGAAAAGGCTGGGCGACTCATTGAACCCCTGCAGGTATATTGGCGAAAAAATTGCCAGGGAAATTGTTGATAACCCGCCAGCTGCTGCGTCCAAAGGGAATATCATCGCCCATGGTGTGGATGGCACACTTGATGAACTTAAAGATATTGTTACTAACGGTAAAGGGCACCTGCTAAAATTGCAGCAACAGGAAACTGAGAATACCGGGATATCATCTTTAAAAATAGGATTTAATAATGTCTTTGGTTATTACCTTGAAGTAACTAATACGCATAAAAACAAGGTGCCGGCATCGTGGATGAGAAAGCAGACGCTTACTAATGCCGAAAGGTATATTACGCCTGAGCTTAAAGAGTACGAAGAAAAGATCATGGGCGCCGAGGATAAGATTCTTCAGCTGGAAATACAAATCTTTGAACACTTATTAAATGAATTGCAGGATTACATTGCCCCAATTCAATTGAACGGGCATGTTATGGCTGTATTGGATTGTCTCATATGTTTTGCCGGCAATGCGTTGCAATACAAATATAAAAGGCCCCATCTTCACAATGGTTATGAACTTAGTTTAAAGGGCAGCCGCCACCCGGTAATAGAAAGAAATTTAGTTCAAGGCGAAAGCTATATTCCCAATGATATTTTTTTGGAGCCGCAAACCCAGCAGATCATAATTTTAACCGGCCCTAATATGAGTGGCAAAAGCGCCATTCTCCGTCAAACAGCACTGATCACACTGATGGCTCACATGGGTAGCTTTGTGCCAGCCGATGAAGCGGAAATTCCTTTGACCGATAAGATATTTACCCGTGTGGGCGCCAACGATAACCTCAGCAGTGGTGAAAGCACTTTTATGGTGGAGATGAATGAAACAGCAAGTATTATAAATAATATTACTTCCCGGAGCCTGATATTATTGGACGAAATAGGTCGTGGCACTTCAACCTATGATGGCATTTCTATTGCATGGAGCATCGTCGAGCATTTGCAAAAATCTCCTCATGCGCCCAAAACATTATTTGCTACGCACTACCACGAATTGAATGAACTGGAAAATAAATTTGAGCGCATTAAAAATTTCCATATCACACATAAGGAAACAGGGAATAAAATTATTTTTTTAAGAAAGCTTGCCCCAGGCGGCAGTACGCACAGTTTCGGCATTCATGTTGCAAAAATGGCAGGTATGCCCCCGTCGCTTATTGAGAGGGCGAATGAAATATTAAAGCAACTGGAAGCAAAAAATGTAGATGATACTTTAACACCTGCAAGTGCGCAGGAAAAAAGCAGCCCAACAATAAAAGACAACCTGAAAAGACTGGCGGCACCGCAATTGCAGCTAAGCATTTTTGATGCCCACTCACAGGCATTCGAAGATATCAGGAAAATTCTTGACGCTGTTGATATCAACCGTCTAACACCCGTGGAAGCTTTATTAAAATTGCAGGAAATTAAGAGCATGGTCAAATAGGAACTGTTAAATATTTTAGGTATTGGTGGACATAGGAACCTTTCAATTTACAGTGAAAACAGGTAAGACCTGCCCTGTTAAATGATACGCAAAAGCCCACACGCATTCAACTCTCATTCTAAAGAAATTATAAAAATAACCGCAAGGGTTTACAAAGATTATTGTTATAGCAACAATACGTAACAGGAGCGGAATAAATTTTTTACTCTTCCGGCTATGGTCTTTCATAGCCACTATTCGCCTGCAATCTGATGATTTATCAGTAAGGTTATTACCATTGAAAGCAGGCTAAGTACAAACGAAATTTCTGAGTACCCTTTTTATTTCGATAAATTTTTCCTGGCAGGTAACATTTTTTTTAACCTGTTATTAAACTTTCCAATGCAAAGGAAGATCCTCAGCTACTTGTCATAATCATACACTGTAAATCCCCACGGCTCCATACTGAAGATATGTGTTGCATTGACTTTTTCTTTTGCTCCCAGAAATACATTCATTGGATTCCCATAAACAGATGGGTCTTTAATAGAAAATTGCTGTGGCTCTTTGGAAAGGTTTAGTATTACAGCAACTTTATGGCCCGCTTTTTCCCGCACATACGCAAATACCGCTACATCGTTCGCGGTCACTAATTTTTTATAAGAAGCATCAGCCGCAAGGGCAGGATTTTTTTTGCGAAGATGTAAGAAGGTACTGTAGAATGGCGCCATATTATAGTTATTCCAAACGATGGGGTCTTTAACGAAAAACTTTATCCTTTTTTTATTGGGAATTTCCTGGCCACTGTAGATTAATGGCACACTTTGATACATTGTTTGTGTAAATACAGCGAGGGCCTTATAGGCATCGCCATATCTTTCAAATTCCGTTCCTTCCCAGCTGTTCCAGTCGTGGTTGGTTGTAAAATATAACCGGTAGGCATCCTTAGGAAACACCTGTATATTATTATTAATGATTGAATCGACTTGCGCCAGTGTTAATTTGCCTGCATAAAAATGGATAAACCCTTCCATTATTGCCCAGGTATATGTTTCATCAAAGCCAGCAACGTGCAGTTCAGGATTCTGACTCTCGGCCAGCATAAAAACATGCTTAATTTTTTTTAGCGAGTCGATGCATTGTTTCCAGAAATCCACGGGTGGCCCGTCTGCAACGTCACAACGAAAACCATCTATATCGCTTTCTTTTAGCCAAAATGCCATCGCTTCAATCATGCTGTCGCGAAGCTCATTATTTGCATAATTCAATTTGCGGGTATCCGTCCAGTCGAATGGAGAAATGTAATTTCCCGCACTGTCTTTAGCATAAAAGCCAGGATGATCTTTCATCCAATGGTTATCAGGAGAACTATGGTTGGCCATCCAATCGGTAATTACTTTAAACCCCATGCTGTGCGCATGCCTCACAAGTTTTTTCCAATCATCCATTGTTCCGAATTCCGGATTAACGGCTTTATAATCACGGGCCGCATAATAGCTGCCCAGTTCTGACCCGCTGGCCTTCCTGTCTTCAATTCCGATGGGAGTTATGGGCATGAACCAAAGTATATCTACACCCATTTTCTTCAGGCGCGGCAGGCTTTTTTCAAAATCTTTCATTGAAGAGGACGGGGTGTATTGACGCAAATTCACTTCATAAATATTACTTTGACCGCTCCATGATGGATGGGTAAATGTACCCTTTTTGCTAATGGAAATTTGTGCTGTCGAAGCCGGGACTGTACAAAAAATAAAAATGGCATTGAAACAAAACAGGCGGAAACAAAAAATAGTATTTTTCCCCATTTTCTCTTTTTATAGAATTTTTGGTTGTAAAAATATGCTGAAAACCTTTGCAGGTTAAATTTACTCTTTTTAGACAAAGAAATAATCGGGAATAAATCGGGTAATTTTGAGCAATCAAATTAAAGATATGAAGCCGGAAAATTCAATGTATTACAGCGACTATCTTTCACTCGATAAGATATTGGGTGCACAGCATCCTGAAAGTTTTAAAGAAGGCAATGAACCCGCGCATGATGAAATGCTTTTTATCATTATTCACCAGGCATATGAATTATGGTTCAAGCAGATTTTATTTGAGATGGATTTTATTATGAATGTATTTAAAAAGGAGACTATCGATGACAATTCTGAAGACCTTAACCTGGTGCGCCATCGCCTTCAACGCGTCATAAAGATCATTGAACTTATCAACCAGCAGATCACCTTACTTGATACCATGACCCCACTGGATTTTCTTGAATTCAGAAACCTGCTTACTCCCGCATCAGGGTTTCAAAGTGTTCAGTTCAGGCTTATCGAAGCAAGGCTGGGGTTGGAAATGAGCGCCCGCCATCACCAGGATTATTATAAGAGGACCAATGAAGGCGGTTTTGGTAAAAATGATTATGATAAAATAAATGAAGTTGAAGGCCATACAACACTTTTACAGCTTATCGGCAGTTGGCTTGAAAGAATCCCGTTTTTTGAAAATGAATTCTGGAAAGATTATTCGGCGCAATTTCCTGTTAATGATGGCTACCATATTTTCTGGAGTGATTACCGGCACATTTACCAGGGAAGCCTTACTGAAAAGGAGGCTGGCAGGATCACCGAATTTGATAGAATATTTTTTGAAAAGGATGATATAAATACCGGTGCGGGGCAGGAGATAGACCCCGCATTTTCAGCGAAAGGAATGCGCGCCGCGCTGTTCATAATGCTGTATCGCGACTTCCCTGTATTCCAGGCTTCTTACCAAATACTTGATGCACTTGTAGAAATTGATCACCAAATGGCCACATGGAGACACAAGCATTTGGTTATGGTACGTCGTATGATCGGTATGCGCATGGGTACCGGTAACACCAGTGGCCGCGGTTATCTTGAAGGTGCATTGGAAAGCCATTATATTTTTAAAGATATTGCCCGGCTTTCAACGTTTTTAATTGAAAGAAAAAAATTACCTGGGCTGCCAGGCGAACTGATACGAAAACTGAGCTATAATTAGGAGTAAAATATTTTCTTTTTATTCCAGGGAACGCAACCTTTCCACGATCATTTGCAAAGAGGCTATGAGCGCAATGCCTGATAAAAAATATACCCAAACCTTGCGGGGAGCATGTAAAATTGTGATGAAAAAATAGCTTGCAAGCAGTATCGATACAACGATCACTATTTGCCCCGCCTCAAGGCCAATATTAAAACTTAATAAAGGGATCGCGATATTTTCATCCTTTGGCAGCATGAACCGAATGCTGTTCGCGAAGCCCATGCCATGTATTAACCCAAAAAATAAAGCGAAGAAGTAATTAAGCTGTATTTTCTTTTGGGTATATTTTTTTTGAAAAAAGTTAAAAACAGCCGTAATCACTATCGTGCAGGGAATCAATATCTCTACCAGCTTACCGTTGATGCGAATAACATCATATACACTTAATGCCAGTGTAAGTGAATGGCCGATTGTGAATGCGGTAACCAGTATCAGTACTTTCTTCCAATCATTGAAAATATAAATGGCTGATAGCGCAGTAATGAATAGGATGTGGTCAAGCGCACCGGAGCTAATGATGTGATGCCACCCCAGGCTAAAAAAAAGTTCTGCGTCATTCATATAAAAGAATTAATAATTTTCTTTTAAATATATAGCAGACTTTTGCCTTATCAAAATAAAATTTTTTACAATCAATGTTTTTTGCTAGGATATTACTTTCCTGTTTATTCCTGCTATCCGGGTTATCCAATGCGGTGCCTGCCGGTCAAACCGGGGGCGTCTATCTGCATCCATTTTATGTGAGTGTTTCGCAGGTACATGAAAATGAAAAAGAAAAAGCCCTGGAAATAACCTGTAAAATTTTCACTGATGATTTTGAAAAGATTTTACGTAAAAATTACAATTCACGGGTAGATTTATTAGATAGTGCCGAAAAGGTGTCCATGGGAAAATTGATCAACAACTATATCAAAGCGCATTTCAGCATATCGGTTGATGGCAAGGATTGTTACCTGCGGTTTATTGGCTTTGAGCAAGACGAAGAAGCAGTCGATTGTTATTTCCAGGTGAGCGGTATCGCGGTTGATAAAACGGTAGCAATTGTCAACAACATTCTTTTTGATTACAGGCCTGAACAGGTGAACATTGTGCATGTAACGGCAAAGGGTGTTCGCAAAAGCATCCAACTCATTAATCCTGACTCCAAAGCATCTTTTGATTTTCCTTGATT
>JBDTLZ010000333.1:0-6776 GCA_039934515.1 Ginsengibacter sp. | reverse complement strand
GCCAAAGAGTGGGAAATGTGGGAAGATCGTATTTCAGTTATAAGCGACGCTGTGAAAAGTGTGGGTGGTGTTACAACCGAGATCGTTATCCCTCCTGTTGCCAACCATACACCTTCACTACAAATAGTATGGGATCCCGCCAAAGTGAAAACCACACCCATAACACTTGGTGAAAAACTTCGCAAAGGATCACCATCTATTGAAGTGGTTTCATGGGAAAAGGAAAAAGAAAATAGTATCAGGCTCACTGTTTTTATGCTGAAAAAAGGACAGGAAAAAATTGTTGCTGACAGGATTAAAGAAGAGCTGTTGCTTGCTTCTGCATAAGATGCTGCAAAATATTCTTCAGCTAAAAATATTAAAAACAAAAATAGACTCATGAAAAAAATCCATTATTCACTGGTTGTGCTTTTACTGTTTTTTGGCAGTGCTGTTTTTTCACAGACCTATGATATCGTGATCAAGGGTGGCCATGTAATTGATCCAAAAAATAATATTGATGCAGTCATGGATGTTGCCATAACCAACGGCAAAATTATGCAACTGTCAAAGAACATCGATGGAAAACAGGCGGCACAGGTGGTGAATGCCGGCGGTATGTATGTTACACCGGGCCTTATTGACCTGCATGCCCATGTTTTTTTTGGCACTGAACCCGATCACTACCTTAGTAATGGTTTAGTAGCCATTGTTCCGGATGGATTTACTTTTCGTGTAGGCGTAACTACGGTAGTTGATGCAGGGGGCGCCGGCTGGAAATCTTTTCCCTTGTTCAAGAAAAATATTATTGATAATTCGCAAACGAGAGTACTCTCGTTTTTGAATATTGTTGGTGAAGGAATGCGGGGTGGTGCCTACGAACAGAATATGAATGATATGGATTCAAAAATGGGCGCTTTCGTTGCCAAACAATACAAAGATATAGTGGTTGGCTTTAAAGTTGCGCATTACAATGGCGCAGAATGGGGCCCGGTTGATCGTGCTGTAGAAGCAGGTAAACAGGCAAACATACCTGTGATGGTTGATTTTGGCGGAGCCAATCCTCCCTTGTCTATCGAAGAGCTTTATATGAAACACCTCCGGCCCGGAGATATTTACACACATACCTATGCATTACTGGAAAATAACGTAAGAGAAACAGTAGTTGATGAAGCCACCAAAACGGTGAAGCCTTTTATATGGGAAGCAAAAAAGCGTGGAATTATTTTCGATGTAGGATACGGAGGCGCCAGTTTTAATTTCACGCAGGCAATACCGGCCCTTAAGGCTGGGTTCTTTCCTAACACCATTAGTACCGATCTTCACACCGGCAGTATGAATGCTTCTATGAAAGACCAGCTGGCTGTGATGTCAAAATTCTTATTAATGGGAATGCCTTTGGCCGAGGTGATAAAAGCAAGTACCTGGTCCACTGCACAGGTAATTAAGCATGAAGAGCTCGGTAATATTTCTGTAGGCGCAATCGCTGATGTGGCAGTATTGAATTTGCGGCAGGGTAATTTTGGTTTTTATGATAAAACCGGCTACAAGATGGAAGGCAAACAAAAATTTGAATGCGAGATGACCATTAAAGGTGGCAAGATCGTGTATGATTTGAATGGCATCGCGGATCCCATTTATACAAAGGCTCAAAAATAGATCTCTTAACAAAATTATTATGAATAAATCGTCTCTTATTTTATCTTTTCTTATCGCGTCAGTGGCTATCACGTGCAATACAACGGGCCAAAAAAATAATGCCGGTGAACTATACAAGTCGTCTGACCTTACATCCCCAAATAGTTTTACCGCTGGAGTTGAAGGCCCGGCAGTTGATAAAGATGGCAACCTGTATGCAGTTAATTATGCGAAGGAAGGTACTATTGGCAAAATAACTCCTGAAGGCGATAGCAGCATTTTCATAGAGCTGCCCAATGGAAGTGTCGGTAACGGAATACGCTTTAATACCCGTGGCGAGATGCTGATCGCAGATTACACCAGGCACAATATTCTTAAAGTTGATATGGCCGGAAAACAAATAAGTGTGTATGCCCATGATTCAACAATGAACCAGCCTAACGATATTGCGATCGACAGTAAAGACCGCTTATATGCCAGCGACCCTAACTGGAAAGGTGGTACCGGTCGCATTTGGTTCATAGATGCAGGTGGTAAAATGAGTATCCTTGAAGACAACATGGGCACTACCAACGGTATTGAAGTGAGCCCTGGAGACAAGATCCTTTACGTAAATGAATCTGTACAACGCAAAGTGTGGGCCTATGATCTTTCTGGCAGCGGCGCTATCAGCAACAAACGGTTACTCATTGAATTTCCTGATTTCGGAATGGATGGTATGCGCTGTGATGTTGACGGTAACCTCTATATTGCAAGACATGGCAAAGGGACTGTCGCAAAAGTATCCCCGGCGGGAAAATTGTTGCAGGAAATAAAATTAACAGGTACAAAGCCCAGTAACATAGCATTTGGCGGCAAAGATGGGCGCACGGCATATGTTACGTTGCAGGATCGCGGCAATATTGAAACCTTCCGTGTAGAGTCACCCGGCCGCGAATGGAAGAAAAAATAAATTATGCGAATGGCCGGAGGCTTTTTTAGTATGCCCCGGCTCATTTATTCTACATAATCACAATTACATCCAACAAATAATAATAACTCACCATTAACGGGTATCAAATGAAATATACAGTTGCCTTTTTGATAATGTTTGTTTTTTGCAGTGCGAAGATTAACGCCCAATCCATGCCTAAAGATGAACTTATTTACCTCACATCGGAGTGGAAAGGAGATCGTTTCCCTGATGGCCGTCCCAAAATACCGGACGACCTTGTTGAAAGAGCGAAGCATATTGGTATCGAGGAAGCATGGACCGTCCTGAGAAATGAAGGATATAAAAATCAGTTTGAAGGCAACTGGAAAATGGTAAATGATACTGTGCATGTAGTAGGCCGGGTGGTAACTGCGCAATTCATGCCCAGCCGCCCCGATGTTGAAATGAAGATAAAGGAAAGAGGTAAAAAAGAAGGCCGAAAAGGAAATACCAACGCATGGCCAATAGATGTGCTTACAAAAGGAGATGTTTATGTGGCCGATTGTTTTGGTAAAATAGCGCAGGGCACCTTAATTGGAGACAATCTTGGTAACTCTATATTTGCAAAGAGTGGTAATGGGGTAATTTTTGACGGGGCCGCCCGCGATCTTTCTGGCCTTGCCGATATAAAAGGTTTTAATGCTTTTGTCCGCGATTTTGATCCTTCCTATCTTGAAGAAGTAGTGCTGATGGGGTTAAATACACCTGTCAGAATTGGACACGCCATAGTATTACCCGGTGACCTGGTAATTTCGGAAAAAGAAGGAGTGCTTTTTATCCCGGCGCATCTCGCAGAAAAAGTAATCAGCACGGCTGAATTTATTGACTTGCGCGACCGGTTTGGCCACGCGATGCTAAGGTCTGGCAAATATTCTCCCGGGCAGATCGATAGTCAATGGACTGAAGAAATAAAATCTGCCTTTTTAAAATGGCAGGATGAGAATCCCGGAGAAGTAAAGATCACCAAAGCTCAATTGGAATCTTTTATGGAAAAAAGAACCTGGTAGCGGGATTGGGTTTAAAATCAAACTAAGCAGTAGATTAGAACCCGGGATATTATTAGGGAAATTACCAAAGTAAATAATTGTAATCATGTAAAAATCCAGGATGTATCAGGTAAACAGGTTAGGGTTTGTGGTATTTATTTTTTGGATGATAACCTCTTTATCATACGCACAAAAAAATGAAGATGTTCGCGGTGGTAAACTATTGATAAAACATACAAGGGATTTTACAGTAACAGGCGATGGCAGTGCGGCAGAATGGGAAAATGCAGGTTGGAATGCGATAACACAAAGGCCCGGTGAAACGCTACTTAAAGCAGGATGGCATCTTACACCGGAACAGATCAATAGTAAGTACCCGCTATATGAAACACAATTTAAAATATTATATTCAGACAAAGGCATATACTGCTTATACAAATGTGAAGACAGTACTGTTACCGCGACAAAACAAGCGGATTTTGCCAATCTTTTTGATGAAGACGTTGTAGAAGCATTTTTTCGCCCTGATATTACGATGCCTGTTTATTTTGAGTATGAGCTATCGCCTTTAAATTATGAGTTGCCCATCTTAATATTGAATACCAAAGGAAATACTACCGGGTGGAAACTGTGGAGGTATGAAGGTGAGAACAAGACGGTTCATGCTGTTAAAGTAAACAAGAAAAACTCACTTGAAAACAGGTTTACCTGGACGGCAGAATTTTTTATTCCCTACATCCTTATCACTCCGACACACCTCCTGCCGCCTCCAAAGGGAACAAAGTGGCGATGCAATTTTTATCGCATAGATTATGACCGTTTCCCTAAATATTCAAGCTGGCAACTAACCAGGGGAAACTTCCATGATTTTGAACGCTTTGGAATTATAGAATTTGATTGAACATTTCGTGTTGAAAATTTTAAATATTTGATATACAACAAATTATAAATCGTTGTAGCTACCTTTGTTCTCATTTGAGAATAATCACCACTTATTTGCAGCGAAATAATATTTTTACTGGTCATTTAGTATATGTTCAAAAAGTATGTCCCGATTTTAATTTGTTTTTTGATTGTTTGCCCCAGGGTGAATTCTCAAACCTGCACAGAATTCGGACAGCTTCCAACAACTGCTTTCCCGGTATGTGGTACTGATACTTTTTTTCAAAGCACGGTTCCTTATTGTGGAGGTAAGGAACTTCCCGGAACATGCAGTCAAGATGTAATCACCGATACCAATCCCTTTTGGTACAAATTCACCTGTTTCAAGGCCGGAACGTTGGGGTTTTTAATAACACCTTTGGATTTGAAAGATGATTACGATTGGGAAATATTTGATATCACCGGCCGCAGCCCAAATGACCTATACACTGACCCTTCCTTATTTGTTGCCTGTAACTGGTCGGGTAAAACCGGGCTTACCGGTACCTCGTCGGCAGGCATTTCTCTTCAAAATTGTGCCGGCCTCGGATATCCTACGTTCAGCTCAATGCCGGTTTTAAAGCTTGGGCATAAGTATCTTTTATTGATCAGCCATTTCACACGATATGCACTGTCCCGGAACGGCTATAAATTATCGTTTGGCGGAGGCACAGCGAATATTACTGATCCGTTGTTGCCGGATATATTAACCGCAAGTTCTTCCTGTGACGCAACCCAGGTAATTGTGAAATTAAATAAGCCGGTGAAATGTTCCAGCCTGGCTGCTGATGGAAGTGATTTCAGCCTTTCTCCTGCTGTATCTGTAATAACAGGTGCAACGGGAATTGGCTGCAATAATGGTTTTGATATGGATTCTATCATACTCACCATGAAGACCCCATTGCCACCGGGCAATTATACCATTACTATAAAAAATGGCACCGATAATAACACCCAACTCGATAATTGCGATAGAAATATAACGCCTGGCAGAAGCGTGCCCCTTAATATCCTTCCTTTACAACCCACCCCGATGGATAGTTTAACCTCCGTTGGATGTGCGCCTGGCTCTATTCAACTCGTATTCGGGAAAAATATCCGGTGCAACTCGATTGCTGCTGATGGAAGTGATTTTAATATAACAGGAACCAGCCTGGTTACCGTTGCGGGGGCCACGGGTAATTGTAATAATGGTGTAAGCAATGTTATCATTGTCAGGCTTACCGGTCCAATCTCAAAGGAGGGAAATTATAAGATTACATTGGTAAAAGGCTCCGACGGAAATACACTTATAGATGAATGCGCACAGGAAACACTTGCCGGCTCAGCGCTGGCATTTGGAACAAAGGATACCGTATCAGCCGCTTTTTTGTTTACAATCTTTCAGGGTTGTGTTACAGACACCGTTGCTTTTGCGCACGATGGCAGAAATGGTGTTAATCAATGGTTATGGCAACTTGACTTTACGGGGACGAGTGTATTGAAAAATCCGGTTGCATATTTTAACACATTTGGACCCAAAGTAATTACATTGTCGGTCAGTAATGGGGTATGCCAGGATACGATAACCAAAATGGTACCGCTTGACAATTTATTAAAGGCAGTATTTGAAACAACCAATTTATTATGTCCCGAAGATGCGGCGACGTTCACTAATAAAAGTATTGGAAATATAACCAATTACTATTGGAATTTTGGTGAAGGATCTTCTTACAGGTCACAAACTCCGCCACCGCTTCATTACCCTTTGTTAACCGATGAAAAGATATATCCTGTGAGCCTGGTTGTTGAAAATAACATTGGTTGCTTTGATACCGCCATCAATAATTTAAAGGTTCTAAAAAGCTGTTACATTGCTGTGCCAAATGCATTTACGCCTAACGGTGATGGATTAAACGATTACCTGTATCCTGCCAATGCTTACAAAGCTGATAACCTTGAATTCAGCGTGTATAATCGCGGAGGTCAATTGGTATTTCACACCAGGGACTGGACGCAAAAGTGGGATGGATCAATACAGGGAAATCCGCAGGATGCCGGTATTTACGTGTGGATGTTGAAATACACCAATCACGACACAGGCAAAAAGATCTTTCAAAAGGGCTCGGCGGTATTGATCCGGTAAACCGTGTTGATAAAATTTATGAATTTATATTGATCTTTATATGGACTTTACTGAAAAGGGCAGGAAAGAATTTTGTATTGACGCTGGGGAAGCAAGGCTAAATTCACAACTGTGTTTCCAGTGAATTAATTTGTTTCATTACATGATCAACGAT
>JBDTLZ010000332.1:0-26405 GCA_039934515.1 Ginsengibacter sp. | reverse complement strand
CCCTATTGCTTATTTTTCGTTATTAAAAAGATCATTCATCTTTAATACATCCCATGAGTTTTCGAAATAAAACCGTTTTTATAACGGGTGGTTCCCGCGGTATTGGTAAGGCTATAGCTGTAAGATTGGCCCGGGAAGGAGCCAATATTGTGATCGCCGCCAAGTCAATTGAAGAAAATCCCAAACTTGGCGGTACTATTTTCAGTGCGGCTAAAGAGGTGGAAGACGCTGGTGGCAAAGCCCTGGCCGTTCAATGCGATATTCGCTTTGAAGACCAGGTACTAGAAGCCGTTGAAAAAGCGGTTGCTACATTTGGAGGCATTGATATCCTGGTAAACAATGCGTCAGCAGTTTCATTGAGCGTAATTGAAAAAACAGAGCCAAAATTATTTGGGTTGATGCACGATATCAATGTGAAAGGAACTTTTTTTGTAAGCAAAGCTTGTATTCCTCATTTGAAAAAGGGAACAAACGCACACATCTTAAACCTGTCCCCCCCTATAAATCTTGATCGGAAGTGGTTTACTAACCATGTCGCCTACACGATGAGCAAATACAATATGACCATGATTGCGCTGGGTTTATCGGGCGAATTGAAGAAATATAATATAGCAGCTAACGCGTTGTGGCCAAAGACTACTATCGCAACTGCTGCTATCCGCAATTTACTTGGTGGTGAGACTCTTATCAAAATGAGCCGTACGCCGGAAATAATTTCAGATGCTGCCTATTACATTTTAAGTAAGCTGCCGGCCGAATGCACCGGGAATTGTTTTATTGATGAAGAAGTATTGGCAAAAGAAGGGATCACCAATTTCGATAAATATGCTGTAGTGCCGGGAGCAAATTTGTATCCTGACCTTTTTTTATGAAAGTTACCAGGAATTAAAATGCTCACTTCCGCGTAATTGATATTTAACGGAACTTCATCAAAGAGTCACTTCGATAATTTCTTCCAGTCTCCGGAGAACTATAGCCATTTTTTCAGATATGGTTTTGTACACCGGTAATTCTTTACCGGTATAAATTATAAACACGGCAAGATATTGCCCATTCCTTTTCATTACTCTTTGTAATGAAAATTTTTGCAAACGATAGGCTTCTCTCATCAATCTTTTAATTCGATTCCTGTCAACGGCTCTTTTGAAATTTTTGCTGCTTACAGAAAACCCGGATTGCAAATTCGATAGATTGCTTTCGGGCCTGATGTAAATAGCCCTGAGAGGGGAATAGGAAAATGATTTTCCTTCCTTGAAAAGTTGTTGAATCAGCTTCCTGCTTTTGAGCTTTTCTTCGGCCTTGAATGTAAAATTGGGTTGAATGGAAGATATTTAATAAATGAGGAAACTGAATTTCCGGCAAAACCACCGGGAACGAAAGACTTGCTTTCTTCTTTCCCCCGGATCTTTATGAAAAATATTCGATTCGAACAGAACCTGCTGCTAAAATAAAAAAATAGCCCCGGAAAGAGGCTATTCACTATAATATTTGTGCTAAAATTATTTTTTACTTCCATGTTCATCAGAAACGGTCAGTTTATGGCGCCCTTTTTTCCTGCGGCTTGCCAGCACTTTTCGACCATTGGCTGTGGACATGCGCTCCCTGAAACCGTGCACGCTTTTACGACGGCGTTTATGCGGTTGATATGTACGTTTTTTACCTGGCATTATATTTAATTTTGTCCTTTAAAAATTTTTTTCAAACTCGCCAGCCGGGCACCATCCCTGCTGTTTGTGAAAGGGCAGCAAAAGTAAGCAAAGATTTTAAATTTTGCGCGACGAATTGTATGAATTATTCTAATTCTGCCAATATTCGCGGCCTCTTATAAATCTATATGGATTGAAGTAACCCTTTCACCAAAAAATACCACTGAATGTTTGTCAAAGTCCTTCGCGGAATCGGTTGTGAAAAACTCCCGCCTGCCATTTTTGCTGCAATTCTCTTCAATTTCCGGATGGCGGTTTAAATAATCTTCCAGGCTGGCCGCAATAATGTTTCCCTGCGCAATAACCTGGATCCCTTTGGGAATGTATTTTTCAATTTTCCCTGAAAGCAGTGGATAATGGGTGCATGCGAGTAATATGGTATCTATTGCAGGTGAATTGCCTAACAATTCTTCCACATCTTTTTTAATGAAATAATCGGCACCCGGAGAGGCGTATTCATTGTTTTCAACCAGGGGAACCCAAAGCGGGCATGCGTGCTGGTAAACAGCAATTTCAGGGAAAAATTTTTCAATCTCAATAGGATAGGATTGTGACTCAACCGTGCCGTTGGTGCCCAGTATCCCTACCTGGTGGGTTTTTGTGTAGTTACCAATAATTTCCGCACTTGGCCGTATTACCCCCAGCACCCGGCTGTTATCGTGATGTTTGGGAAGATCCTTTTGCTGAATGGTCCTTAATGCTTTAGCAGACGCAGTATTACAGGCAAGAATCACCAATGGGCAACCCTTTTGTAATAACCATTCAACCGACTGCAAGGTATATTCATACACCGTATCAAATGATCTTGTTCCATAAGGAGCCCTTGCATTATCGCCCAGGTAGATATAGTCGTAAACCGGCAGCCGTTTTACAATTTCTTTCAGGACGGTTAATCCTCCATAGCCTGAATCGAAGACGCCAATGGGTGATGTACTCATGTCGCAAAAATAAACAAGCCATCCTGTCTTAATGGATGGCTTGCCAAATGGTATGAATTATTTTATTTCGTTTTTGGAGTTATTTTCGGCTCGCCGGGAACTGGCTCTTTCAATCCAAGTTTCTTTCTCACTAATGGGCCAATGTCGCTCGAAGGTGGCATATAAATCAAAGCTTCCCTGGGAAATACATATGTATAACCATTTTCTTTGGCAACTTCTTCAATTGCAACTTGTAATTTCTTTTGTATGGGTAAAGACAGCTCCTGTCTTTTTTGCTCAAACTGGTTTTGGATCTTCTGGTCTATCCCACTTAGATCCTGTACCTGCTTCTGGAGGTCTGTTCTTTTCACTTCCTTCAAACTGGCGCTCATTGTTGCTGAATCTTTATAGAATTTTTGAACAGCTTCATTTAATGTTGTTCTCTGATCTTCCGCATTTTGATAAAGTGATTGCTGGTATTGATCAAGATCTTTTTGAACCGCAGCGGCTTCCGGCATTAATTGGATCACTTCATCGGCGCTGATAAAGCCAATTTTTGGGACAGCTTGTGCATTTGCAATATTAGAAAATCCAAATAATCCTGCTGAAATTAAAACGAGTGTAATGAACTTTTTCATTTTTGTTTTGAGATTTGTTTTTAATAAAGTATTTAAAATCATATTTTAGGATGCACCGGTATGGTGCTTTCGCATTTATTTAACACCCAGATCTTTCAGTACATCATCACTCTTGTCCAGTTTTGGGTCGGCAAATATAACGGTAATTCCTTCACTTTTATCTAAAATAAAATCATATAATTTGGCAACTGCCAGTTTTTGAACAGCATTGTAAACCCTATCCTGTATGGGCTTTATGAGTTCCTGGCGCTTTTTAAAAATATCACCTTCATAGCCAAACCTTTTCCGCTGAAGATCTTTTAGTTCTTTATCATTGTTGAATAATTCATCTTCTCTTTTTTTCTTAAGATCGTCGCTCAGCATTACCTGCTCAGCGTCATAATCCTTATACATCCGGTCAAGCGCAGCCGACTTTTTATCAATTTCCTGCTGCCATTGCTGGCTAAACTGATCGAGTTTCAACTGGGCTGCTTTATACTCCGGTAATTTTTCAAGGATATATTTTGAATCAATAACCGCATACCGTTGCGCAAATAAGCCTGCACTTGATAGCAGGCATATTAATGATATTACAAGTGTTTTTTTCATTATTGATATTTTTATTACTTGTATTATTCCGGCTCCTGGCCCAGCATGAATGTAAATTTGGCGGCGCCTTTTAAACCTGTACTGCCATTGATCCTGTCTAATCCTACGCCGTAGTCGAAGCCCAACAACCCAAACATCGGTAGAAAGAAGCGCATCCCAACACCCACTGATCTGCGCAATTTAAAAGGATTGTAATCTTTAAAACTATACCATCCGTTTGCAGCTTCAAAAAAGGTTTCCCCATAAATCGTGCTGCTTGCACTGGTGCTAAAAGGATACCGGAGTTCAAGGGTATATTTATTAAAAATAGTAAAAAAGTTGCTTGCGGAGCTAAGATCAGGATTCACTTTCGGATCTGAGTTGTCATAAACAGGGTATCCCCTGTGCGCAATAATATCATAGCCCAACAGCCCATAGTTGTTGCTTAATCCGGCATCACCAAGCTGGAAGCGTTCAAACGGAGAAGTTATTGTTTTATCGGAATAACGGCCAAGAAATCCAAATTTTGCTGCTGCCTTTAAAATAAATTGTTTGTTCTTATCTGGTCCGCGGCCTTGCCCGATAGGCACATACCATTCGGCAGTAAAGCGTTCTTTATGAAATTCTACCAGCTTATACTGGTCGGCCTGCGCCTGGTTTTTATAAAAAGTGGCGTCCCTAAACATAGAATACGGCGGGGTAAGCTCGGCACTCAGGATAAAATTGGAGCCACTCGTAGGAAAGATCGGGCTAGGCCCTGCAGAGTTGCGCGCCAAAGTTATTTTCAAACTCACATTGGTTGAAATTCCATTCGTTAACCCAGGGAAAATATTATAATTTTTTAGCTTATACCGTTGGTAATTCAGTTGATAAATAAGGGAAAAATAATCATCCGGCCATTTTAATTGCTTTCCAAGAGAAAGGCTAAAGCCGGTTGTTTTAATGTAGGAAGAATCTGCATAGCTACGATCATAATAGCCCAGAGGACTATATGCATTTGCATACTTTGTATCGTAATAGCTGATTGTAAAAGAATTGCGTTTTTTTCCACCAAGCCAGGGCTCTGTAAATGAAAAATTGTAGGATCGAAACTGCTTACCGTTACTTTGCGCCCGCAGGCTCAGTTTTTGCCCGTCTCCACTCGGGAGCGGGCTCCACGCCTTTTTATTAAAAATATTATAGATAGAGAAATTATTAAAGGTCACCCCCAAAGTTCCTGTTAATCCAATGCCCCCGCCAAAGCCCGCGGAAAGTTCCAGTTGGTCAGACGATTTTTCCTGCAATCCCCAGGTAATGTCCACGGTGCCATCTTCGGTATTGGGCACAATGCCGGGATTTATTTTCTCAGGATCGAAATATCCAAGCTGAGATAGTTCACGATTGGTTCTTATGATATCTGCACGGCTGAATTTTTCCCCCGGTACTGTACGCAGCTCACGTCGTATTACGTAGTCTTTTGTTTTATCGTTACCGGTGATCTCGACTTTGCCGATCGTTGCCTGTGGCCCTTCTACAAGGCGTATTTCATGATCAATGGTGTCGTTATATACTGCGGTTTCAACAGGATCAATCCTGAAAAACAAATACCCATCATCCTGGTAAAGGCTGCTGATATCGCCACCTTCAGGAGATGGCTGCTTTCCTAATTTTTTATTAAGGGTTTCGGCATTATAAATGTCCCCTTTTTTGATGCCTAAAAAATAGCCAAGCAATGAATCAGAATATTTGGTATTTCCTTTCCAGGTGATATTTCCAAAATAATATCGATGGCCTTCATTGACCTTGATCGCCACATTTACATTACTCTGGTCATTATAGGCAGTATCATTTACAATAACGGCATCGCGGAAACCTAATGAGTTATAATAATCTAAAATGTGCACTTTATCTTCCAGGTATTTCTTTTCATTGAATTTGGCAGAACTCAGCTTGAAGCGCACGTATGGATCCAGTAATTCTTTCGTTCTTGAGGGGATCAGGTATCCATTGGTGCGGAGGTATTCATTGAAAGTAATTTTATTGCTTTTGCCTGAATCAAAAACGTTTTCGCTGCGGGGCGGAAATAAAGTAAACCTGCTTTTTTCCTTAGTCCCCTTCATTTGCTTTTTTAATTTCAGGTCGCTTACCGATTCATTACCCGAAAAATAGATTTCATTTATCCTTACTTTCCCATTCTTATTGATAATAAAGATGATGTTAACAGCATTGGTAGCATTTGGGTCTTTTGTCTCATTTACTTTTACGTCTACGTTCCTGAATCCTTTATCCACATAAAATTTCTTGATAACTACTACTGCAGACCGTTTTAAGTTTTCGGTCACCCTTGTCATTTTGCCCTTCGCAAGGCCAAGTTTTGGAGTAAGGTCATCCGATTCGCTCTTGGTAGCGCCTTTAAATTTGAAATTGGTAAGGCTCGGCCGGTCCGTAATATTCAACTCAACAGATAATTTATTCCCAACGAGGTTGGTAAAATATACCTGCACGTCAGAGACCAGGCTTTGCTTCCACAAATTTGATATCGCTTTTGAAAAATTATCGCCCCCGGGAATCATTACTTTATCGCCTACCGCAAGACCCGAAATAGAAATAATAAGGTTTGGATCAAATGATTTTGTGCCAGTTACCTTTATATCAGAAAGCAGGTATTCTTTGGGCTGTTTTGCGTCAAAAATATTTTCAAGCTCAACGTTCACAGAAACAGGCGTACTATCGGTTGCTATGCTGGCAACGGGTTTTTGTATTATTTGAACAGTATCAAAATGAGGTACAGAATCTTGGATTTTTGGTATACTACCACTTGAATCTGAAAGAACCTGGGCTGAAGAATTAGTTTTGGTAGTAACAGCTATAACTACTAAGAATAAAATCTTGTAGATTTTGTGCATCAAATCAATTTTTTTATAAGGGGGCAAGATAAAAGCAATAATTAAAAGTATTTGTTAAATCACCCGTCCATAAACGGGTAAAACGAAAGCGGAATGAAGGATTGACGGGAAATGCATGTAATCGTAAATATCAAAGCTGCCCGCTTATTTTTCCAAATCGCCTCTCACGGTTTTGAAAACTAAAGAGCGCTTCATATAAATTCTCCTTTCTGAAGTCGGGCCAGAGCGTATCAGTGAAATATAATTCGCTGTATGCCAGTTGATATAGCAAAAAGTTACTAATGCGGAATTCACCACTTGTTCGGATCATAAGTTCGGGATCAGGGAATGAAGCAGTACATAAATGTTGTTCAAAAATTTTGCCGGTGATTTCAGACGGATCCAATTTTTCGTTTTTTACATCCAACGCAATTTCCTGTATTGCATGGATAATTTCCCACCGGCTACTATAACTTAAAGCCATTATAAGATTCAAGCCTGTATTGGCACCAGTTGCTGCGCAGGCCTCTTCCAGTTCTTTTCGGGCAGATGCAGGCAACATTTCTATATTTCCGATCACATGCAGCCTGATGTTATTTTTATTGAGGGTTGCCACCTCGAGCTTTATAGTTTGAACCAGGAGTTCCATTAAGCCCGTCACTTCGTCCTGTGGCCTGTCCCAGTTTTCAGTGCTAAATGCGTAGAGGGTGAGGTATTCAATACTTAGTTCCGCACATCCTTCCACAATATTTCTTACACTTTCGACGCCATTGTAGTGGCCATACAGCCTGTCCTCGCCCTTTTCTTTCGCCCAACGCCCATTACCATCCATAATTATGGCGATATGCCTCGGAAGCTTTTCAGCTTGTAATTTTTCTTTAAGGCTCATTGCTGTTTAAAATATCAAGTCAGGCAAGATGGCCTGACTTGAGCTGTAAAAGTAAGGAAATACTTTAAACTGAAATATTTGAAGATATCGGTAGACTCCCGGGAATTTCCCTCCGCCTGTTACAAATTATTAAAACGGGGTTTATCAAAAAATATACAACAACCGCACAGAAGTATTTAGTGGCCGGTTGATGAAGATAACTTAACTAGCGTGATGAAGGGCAACGGTATGAAATAATGTTGAATGACACTCCAAATTCTACGATGGCGTATTGATCTTTTTGTTTGCTGAACCCGCGCTGACGGCCTTCAACTCCAATGGGAGTACCTGTTTCAAAGGATCTGTCCTGTAAAATTGCAGCCGCTGATGGTGTACCAGGAGTTGTAAATTTATCTATGCCGACATACGTTTTGCTCACGTCGTCGAGGTAATCTGTGGTGGTAAAGCGATGGGCTACTTCCAGTGAAATATTTAAATTTTCAGTTACAGAATATTTTAAACCAAACCCAATGGGGATGCAAATGGCCATCGGGCTATATGCTTTTCTTCCCTGGTAGAATGTTTCTCCTTCGGTATTCAAAGGGCGCAGAAAAAATTTCTCGCCGTTATAGTAGGCATAAGGATCAAAGCTAAATACACCAACGCCCAATGTTGCATATGGAGTAAAGGCATAATGAAAATTGGTAGGGATGTATTTGAAAAAATTAAAATCACCTCTCACAGCAAATTCAAAAATATTTGTATTGAAACTAAGGTTTCTTCTGCGCTGGAATTCATTTTGACTGTATTGATCGCTGTATCCCAACTGTGTAAAATGGGCAGTAACCCGAAGGGCTGTGTAAAGGCTGAATTGTTTTCTGAAAAAACCACCCAGTGCGATTTTTGGACGGTTGATCGCTGCCCTGTTGTTAAGATCACCAAAATAATGGGCAGCCCCGACTGTAAAACCATATTCTCCCACTAAAACAGATTCATTTTGGGCACCGGCTTTGATACATGAAGCCATGGAAATAAGCAGGATGGTAAAAAACTTTTTCATAATAGGTGCAAAATAAAAAAAAACATTGTTAGTAAAACGAAGAAACACTCTTTTAATTACATCTGCAAGTTAAAAATTTATCTTAATTTCTTTTGTCCAATCCCCAAGATAGTTTATTGCGAAGGGTTTGGAGAAAATTATTTTCGTTGAGCCTGACCAATTTTATGCTGAAAGCTTCCTTCCGGATGGCCAGCAGCACCTCCTTGGTGACGATTTCACGGCGGCTGTCCAGGGTACACAAAAACCCATCTGTACGCCCTTCAACTTCAAAGGAAAGAATGGTACTGTCGGGCACAATTAAGGGACGGATGTTTAAATTATGAGGCGAAACGGGCGTTATCACAAAACTGGCAGATTCTGGGAAGACGACCGGCCCATTGCAACTCAGCGAATACCCGGTGGATCCTGTCGGCGTAGCTACGATTAAGCCATCTGCCCAATACGTATTTAAAAATTCACCATTTATATAGGTATGAATTTTAATCATCGGAGAGGTATCCTTCTTATGAATTGTAAATTCATTAAGTGCGTAGGCACCCCCTTTAAAGAGCGGCATATTGGCGTCAAGGTGAAGAAGTGTCCTTTTATCGAGCACAAAAGTGCGCTGTACCAGGGCTTTTACCGCCAAATGCAGTTCATCCTTGCCAATACTTGCAAGAAAACCAAGCCTGCCATAATTAATTCCCAGCACCGGAATTTCCTTATCTGCCGCAAACGTTACCGCATCAAGTAAAGTTCCATCCCCGCCAAGACTTATCAGGCAATCAATATTTTCCAGGTCTTCAGGGCTATTAAAGGTTGAATATTTGTTATGAATGTCAATGGAAGAATAAAACTGGTTGAATAAATTCTGAAAAACGACCGGTTCAATCTTATAATGATCCAGTTCTGTAAGCAGTAATTTTAAGCCTTCCATTTGATTGGCCTCCAATCCGCGGCTGTAAATAGCTATGCGCATAGTGATTAATGTCAATTAATGTGTTCCTTTTAACCCGCCGGCTAGAAAGATTGCTCAATTATGTAAAAATAAACCCTTTTGGCCTAACTGGTTGAAACTACATTCAATGGTCAATTTGAAATCATATAACGTGAGGATATCAACACCAAAGCCTCCCGAATATAAAAATCTATTGTTGAGATTTGACCGGAATTTATCCTGGATATAGGCATAGCCGGCGTCAAAAAATGTTTTTCCATAAATTGTAAAAGGAAATTTACGGTACGTTTTAGACCTTAAAAAAGTCGGGAGATTAAAGTGTAAGAGCTTTTTTTTGACGTCAAAACGGGCAAGCCCAAACGCAACGCCGTCAATTGCAAAATATTCATCGCCGCGCAAATAGTCATCCTGGTACCCGAAGGCCCTTTGGTTGATATAAGGCTGATCGAATGGAAGTTCAACCTGGGCCGTCAGGCGCACCGATGTATACCAGTTATGTGGATATGCATAATATTTGTTGCAGGTAGTTCTCATGGTAAACCTGTTAATACCACCATCTGTTTGCAAGCCCCTTTTTAAAAGCGAGAGCGATATTGCGTATCCTTTCAGTGGGTAAAGAATATTATCAACTTCGATGTATTGAAGGCGGTAACCCAGCTCTATAAAATTTTGCGTAGGTGAAGTCGAATTGAAATATCCAGGGTTGTAATGTGCTGAGATAAGGGAATCATCCACTTTTATATGCCGGAAAGTGATCGAGAATGTTTCCTTTTTCTTAATACCTTTTCTCGAGCTGTAAGCGCCGGTCACATACCACTCCTTCTTTACAAATTCTTCATTTTTAAAATAAATTAGATTATTATGAAAATCTGTTTGGTAGGGGACTTCTCTCGTTTGCAAATATCCCGCGGCAAAGATCACTCCGTCAGATAATGCGGGATTGGTATAAGGTGCTTTATATTCAAAAGAAATGTTTCTTGTAAAACCATTGATCAGGGTGAGAGAAAGCTGGTCATTTCTTCCGCTGGTATTGTATTGAAAAAACCGCACCCCGTAATTAACGCGTTTAAGGCTACCGTTATATTTCACCAGCCACTCATTAAATGACCTGTCTGCCAGTTGGAACCATGGGATGGGAAAAACATACCATCTTTCTTTAACAGTAACTTTTACATCAAAATCAGAAAGGCTGATAATTTCGGGAACCACTGTTACTTCGATAAAGAGTGTGGTGTTATAAACCCGGTCCCGCGCTTTTTGTAATTGCTCATCCATGTTCAGGGAGAGGATCGAATCTCCTTTTTTGAAATGCAATTCACGCAGTATGATATAGGCTTTCGTTTTCTTATTTCCTGTGATAATGATATTGTGGATACGAAATTTTGATATTGAATCCGCAGGGTGAGAATGTTGAAAAAAGGTCGTAATGGATGTAGAATCTTTATCCTGTGCTGAAGCCGCAAAAGCTATGAGGCTTATACAAATAGTAGTTATTTTTTTCCTAATGATAAACGGGTAGTTTATTTTACTTAATAAAGACGCCAAAAAAGTGATCAAATTTACAGGGCAGGCTCAATAAAAAGCGGCTAATCAGATATCAAGGTAATTCATTAAATGGCGGTAATTGTTACCAATTTCATTTTCAAAAAGTTCTTCACCGGAATAATAAGTAACTGTATACTCATATCTTTCAAAAGCGGCTATTACGGTTGATATTTCTTTTTTATTCAAATGAATGGTTATCTGCAACACCAATGAATCGGGCTTGCTGGTTATATTTAAATGAAGGATAACGGCGCCATCGCTTTCCACAATGCGGCTTATTTCAGAAATAGCAAACCGGCTGCGTTCCATTTCCAGCACGATCACTGCCCCGGTTTCATTGGATCCCGAAAAATTACCGAGCGCGACGAGAAGCGCCTGCGCGTCGATAGTCCCCATCAATTCATTGGCCTCATTGACCACGGGAATTACATTTGTTTGATAATGGTTACTTACAGAAACCGCATTTAAAAAATGGTTGTTGAAATTTACAGAGGCAGGAATAAAGTCATTTTGAAAAAACTCAATTGGTATCTTTTTGTTTTCTTCATCTAGCAAATCATCTTCACTTATTAGACCAAGGTATTTTTCTTCAGATACCACGGGCAGGTGCGTGATTTTAAAATCGCTCATCAGTTGAAGCGCTTTTGAAACAGTATCCGTCAATTGTAATTGCGGTAAAACATTATTGGCAAGTTCCTGCGCTAACATAATGAGTATTTGGATTAAAATGTTAGAAAATCAAAAGAATGCTATTACTAAGACAGAAAAAACTAATGAAGTGTTGCAGCCGGAACTTTTAATTTTGAAATAAAACCACTTAAAATCTTATTAAACTCTCCAGGTACTTCCATCATGGGGGCGTGACCGCATTTATCTATAAAGTGTAGCTCACTGTTTGGGATCAATTTATGGAACTCCTTAGCAACGAAAGGAGGTGTGATCGTATCATTATTTCCCCAGATCAAACAGGTAGGCTGTTTGATCTGGCTTATTTCTTCTCCAAGGTTGTTCCGGATCGCCGACTTTGCCAGTGAAATTATCTTAATAACCTTGATACGGTTGTTGGTAATTTCAAAACATTCATTCACCAGTTCTTCGGTAGCCATTGCCGGGTCGTAAAAAGTAAGTTGTGTTTTTTTACGTATGTATTCTTTATCTCCACGTTTTGGATAGCTGTCGCCCATACCGTTCTCAAATAAACCCGAACTGCCGGTAAGAATCAGCGATTTTATTCTCTCCGGATGCTTCAAAATATAAACAAGCGCAACATGGCCGCCCAGTGAATTACCCAGCAGATGAATATTTTTATAATCCCGGGCTTCAATAAACTTATAAACAAACTTTTGCAAACCACCTACGGTAGTGTGCAGCAGGTCAAGCTCAAATAAAGGGAGCATGGGAACAATGACCCTGTTGGTTTTACTGAAATGCTCAATGAGGTGCTCAAAATTGCTTAGTGCACCGAACAGCCCATGTAGCAAAACCAATGGTTCTCCTTCTCCTACTTCTATAAACTTGAATTTGCCTTCTTGTTTAATTTGATATTCCATTGATGCGCTGCGGCGTTTTTGTGTTTTAGATGCAGGTATATAACGCTAAAATAAATGTTTCTATGCAAAAAAATATCGAAATAATATTAAAAGGAGTGTTTTGCTTATACACTTTT
This sequence comes from Ginsengibacter sp., assembly GCA_039934515.1. GTDB lineage: Bacteria > Bacteroidota > Bacteroidia > Chitinophagales > Chitinophagaceae > Ginsengibacter. The sequence continues at coordinate 13,637 of JBDTLZ010000332.1, read as the reverse complement.
TTTGGCCATACTTTCAAAAAAGCCCTCCAGTTCTATAAACATGCCCTTAAAGAACGGTATAATATTACCAAGATTGTTGATAACCTTTGGCCCCCAGGGCACTACATATTTGTATATAACAGAACCGGTAATTACCCCCGGCTTCAGGATAGAAAGCTTTTCTGTAAAAAATAACATTACGCTGAATATAATTGTATAGATAAGAACATACAAAACCATGCCCCCCAGCCTGTCGAGCCAACCGAGCATTGCAAGGTCTATCATCTTTCTGATAAACTTCGCACCAAGCCCTACCAATATTATCACGCCGATAAAGACCAGGAAAAAGGAAAGGGCCGGGAGCCACCTTGAGGCTGTTGCAACATTTTCTCCCAGGTAAAGCGCCACCACCGAGGAAAATTTAAGTGCAGCAGCAAGACCGATGATAAATGCAAGCAATGAAAAAATACCCACTACAAATCCTTTACGCAATCCATTAAATACCGCAAGTACCAGTGTAAAAAAGAATGCAATATCAATTACCATGACAAAATAATTGGTGTCGTTCGTTTTGAAATACCGGGAACCAGGATAATCATCCGTTTTTTGGAGATAATATTTCTTTAACGATAGCCGCAATGGCCTTACCATCGGCTTTGCCTCCCAGTTGTTTATTGGCCATTCCCATCACTTTACCCATGTCGGCCTGTGATGTTGCGCCTGTATCTTTTACAATCGAAACGATCACCTCTTTCAATTCTTCTGCGCTTACTTGTTTTGGCAAAAATTTCTCAATAACTTCAATTTCCTCCTTTTCTTTTTCTGCGAGATCGCTCCTGCCTTGCTTTTCGTAAATATCAAGCGATTCCTTACGTTGCTTTACCAGTTTTTGCAACAGCTTGATCTCATCATCTTCTGTAACATCACCACTAAAGCCTTCAGCTGTTTTTAAATTAATGAGAGCGGCTTTGATTGCACGCAAAGACCGTAGAGATTTTTCATCTTTGGCAAGCATTGCCGTTTTTAAGTCACCCATTACTTGTTGTTCTAAGCTCATTATATTTTTTTTAGAATTAAATTTTTCAAGCGTTAAATCGCAGCGAAGATTTTTAAGCGTTAACCTTTCGATAACCACTTACTTTGTCTTCAGCTTTTTTTATTCTTCTCCATTTCAAAGGCTAAAAACTTTTTATGAAAATCATTTGCAAAGGATTTTATGTCTTTACTCAGCGTCTCATACTTTGTAGCTCTTTCAAAGGTATCTCCCAGCGTCGTAAGCACCTGGTAATAAAAATCGGCCATTTCATCGATCATCATTTCTTTCGTCCAAAGGTCAATACGCATGGCAGATTTGTCGGCAGCATCCCAAAAGGCAACAAACATAGCCTTCGCCTTTTGGGGAGATGCTGCAGTACTGCCGGAAGCACTCCAGCTTATTTCCTGCGGCACTTTATCAGCATCAAGCTGAACGGAAATATTAATATTTGATTCGGTCATAAGCTGCAAATTAATGCTATTGATGGCGTTATAAAAAAGGATATTAATGAATCTGTAAAAATTAGCGTTTCATTGTTTTGGCGATGACATTCCAAAAAAGGCCTGCCGTCTTATTCCAGCCATATCCTTCTGCCAGCAATTTGCCTTTTTCAATTAAGGTACTTCGCAAATTTTCGTCTTTAAAAATCAGCATCATCTGTACGGCTATTTCCTTAAAATTATCCGGATCGGCATACAGCGCTGCATCACCACATATTTCAGAGATTGCAGTTGCAGGGGAGGTGATTACCGGCACCCCGCTCTTCATTGCCTGCAATGCCTGGGTGCCAATGTCCCGGGGTAACGACGGATATACCATCGCATAGGCCGCCGCAGTTATTTCTATAAGATCAGCGGGCGAAGGGTTTGCCAGCAGCTTCACGTCATCTCTAAACCGGAAAAGCCTGAGGCTTTCAAGAAATTCTTCATACTTCCATCCCGGTGTGCCGGTAATGACTAACTGCATACTGCTTTTTTGCCTTTTCTTAAATGCTGAAAAAGCTTTAAGAAGATTTACCAGGTTTTTATCGGATACAATATCCCCGGAATAAATAAAATATTCATTGCCGCCGGCATACTTTGTTTTCACTGCTTCTCTTTCTTCAATGGAAATTGAAATAAATTTTTCAGTAACACCTGTATAAATCACTTCTATTTTATCATCGCCTGTTTTGTAATATTTGACAATTGCTGCCCTGGTAAATTGTGACAGCGTAACGACCATTGCAGCCTTTTTTATAAACCGGGGCGTGAATTTTTTATAAAATAAAAAATGACTCCTGGCCATAAATGGAGCACCCTGTAAAAAAGCGAGATCATAGACCACCAGGCATTGAGGTATCCTGGCAGTAAGCGAACAAGATCCATCGGGGCTCACAAACACGTCGGCTTTGTATCGTTTGAGAACAGCAGGCACTTTAATATTGTACCAAATATACCACTGTGCCGGGTGCCTTGCCTGTGGTCCTGTGACAACCGGTACTACGTTTGGTGGAAAAATGTATGACAGGGCCGGTGGCCGGTCAAAGATGAAAATAAAAGTATGACCGGGCTGTGATCTTGTTATCCTGCTGAATGTTTCGTGAATGAAACTTGCATAATCTTCCCGTTCACCGTTTACGAGAAATCTTGTGTTAACCGCAATAACCATTAACAGGGATTTAGAAATTAGCCCGCATATTAAAATGAATCTATAAAAGAGTATACTGGTTGCACCTTCCCGTTTGTAAGATCACCTCAGCACTTTTAATTTTACTGTTTCAATACGGGTTTCACTCACACTAAGAATATCAAACTGGTAGTCGTCAATAATGATGCGGTCTTTTTGCCGGGGGATCGATTCGTGCTGGCTTATAATGTATCCTGACAGGGTTTCTGTTTCTTCATTTTTCCGGAATTCCATTTTATACTTATCAGTAAGATAGTCAAGTTCCAGCCTGCCGCTCAAAATGTATTCGTTGGTCGAAATTTGTTTGTCAACAAATTCTTCAGTGATGTCATACTCATCATTGATATCGCCGAAGATCTCTTCCAGCAGATCTTCCATAGTTACAATACCGGCCGTACCTCCGAATTCATCGATCACCCAGGCAATGCTTTTCCTTTCCTTACTGAACTTATCAATAAGGTCCGTGGCGCTCATGCTTTCAGGAATAGTTGGGATGGGAAGTAAAATCGAACGAAGGCTCTGGGGGCTTCTGAACATATCAAGCTGGTGAATGTATCCCTGGATATTATCGATATTTCCTTCATATACAACGAGCTTGCTAAGTTTGGTTTCTATAAAGCGGTGTTTAACTTCTTCCAGTGAAATGTTGATGTTGATGGACTCAATTTCTTTACGCGGAATCAGGCATTCCCTTATTTTGATGTCAGAAAGGGACAAGACGTTTTCAAACAATTCGTTGTTCATTTCCTCATTGTCTTCGCTGTCATGCATCTTGCTTTGCTGAATAAAATGTTCCAGGTCGATCTTTGTAAATGCATCATTTTTGTTTTGAAGCTTTACATTGAAAATATATTTGAGCATCCACTCGGCTATGTTCACAAAGAATGAAGCAATCCAGGCAAAAAAGGAATAAAAGAATTTTACTATAAAAGTTATAATACTGCTGCCAATGATCGCATTTCCTTTTGCACGAAAAAATGCCTTGAAAATAAATTCAAAAAATAAAAGGAGAACGGTAGAGATAACGGTTTCGGCAGCAAGTTTCACAAAAGGATTGTCTATGCTCCAGTATTTCCAGAAGCTATCAAGAATATCGCTCCACAGCAGCCCGTAAATTACCAGTAAAATATTAAGGGCAATAAGAGTAGTGCCTATGAACCGGGCAGGCTTTTCCATAAATACCGACCATGTTTTCCCCGCGTAGCTGCCCTGCTTTTTTCTTAGCTCAATGGACAATTTGCTTACAGAAACAAAGGCAATTTCTATTCCAGCAAAAAAACCAATGAGTAATAATGAAGCTGCGATGGCTATGAGTGACGTCCAGTCCATATCACAAAAATATAAAATTGAAAATGAACATTTCGTTTAAATTAATGGCTGTCAAGAAAAATGCCTATTATTTTGTCGGCCTCAAGGCAGGCAACTTTGAAGTCTTTATTAATGATAACATTTTCAAAATAGTTTTTAAATGTCATCTCAAAAGACGATTTACTCAACCGAGCCTGCAGGGATTCTTCGGTTTCGGAGCCCCGGCTTTTAAGCCTGGACCTTAATTCTTCCAGCGATGGGGCCTGTATAAAAAGTGACATTGTATTTACAGGATACTGCTGTTGCACATGAATGGCGCCCTGTACATCTATATCAAGTACCGGTACTTTTTTTTGCGACCAGATGCGTTCGATTTCCGACTTAAGTGTACCGTAATATTTTCCTTCATATACCATTTCCCATTCTAAAAATTCCTTGCCATGAATTTTTTCTTTGAATTCGCCTTCTGAAATAAAATAGTAATCTACGCCCTCTTTTTCATTGCCCCGTGGCTTCCTGGTAGTGGCAGAAACCGAAAAGGTGAGTTGTGGATATTTCTTAAGCAGGTGATTGACAATAGAAGTCTTGCCGGAACCTGAAGGCGCAGTAATTAATATGAGCTTGTTATATTCTTTTGTCATTTAATTTTTCATTGGTCATACAGCCATTTCAATCTGTAGCGGGTGCCGGCTACAGGTGTTTATGGTCTTTACCGGCTTATAACATTTTCCTATTGCCGCACAATCTGGGCGCCTAGTTTTATCAGTCGTTTATCAATGTCCTGGTATCCCCTGTCAATTTGCTCGATATTCTGAATAACACTTTTCCCCTCTGCACTCAGCGCAGCAATCAACAAGGCAACACCGGCTCTTATATCAGGACTGCTCATTTGTATGCCCCGTAATGCGTGTTGTCTTTCAAGCCCTATTACTACTACCCGGTGTGGGTCGCACAAAACGATATGGGCACCCATTTCAATAATTTTGTCAACAAAAAACAACCGGCTTTCGAACATTTTCTGATGTATCAGTACACTCCCTTTTGCCTGTGTGGCGACCACCAAAATAATGCTTATTAAATCCGGTGTAAATCCTGGCCATGGATGATCAGAAATTGTAAGGATAGACCCATCCAAAAATGTTTGTACTTCGTAAACGTCCTGTTCGGGGATATGGATATCGTCACCCGTAAAATTCATTTTGATACCAAGCTGTTGAAATCTTTCAGGAATGATGCCCAGGTGATTGATGCCGGCATTTTTAATAATTATATCACTTTGGGTCATGGCTGCAAGTCCTATGAAAGAGCCAACTTCAATCATATCCGGTAGAATCGTATGCGTCGTACCATGCATTTCGGTTACCCCTTCAATCGTGAGAAAATTACTGGCAATGCCAGAAATTTTTGCGCCCATTTCGTTCAGCATTTTGCACAATTGCTGCACGTAAGGCTCGCAGGCAGCATTATAAATTGTCGTGGTTCCAATTGCCATAACCGCAGCCATAACGAGATTAGCCGTTCCGGTTACACTGGGTTCTTCCAGCAGAAGATCCGCACCTTTAAGCTGTGAAGTTTTCAAATAAAAAAAAGATGCATCGGAATTATAATCAAAGCCGGCTCCCAGTTTTTGAAAACCAATGATGTGGGTATCCAGTCTCCTCCTCCCAATTTTATCACCACCTGGCTTTGGCACATAAGCCTGTTTAAACCTTGCCAGCATTGGACCTGCAATCATTACGCTGCCGCGTAAACGTCCTGTCATTTGTCTGAATTCGCGTGAGGACAGGTAATCAATATCTATATTATTTGCATGGAATACGCAGGTTTGGCGGTCGATTCTTTCGACGGTAACTCCCAATCCCTCGAGAAGCTCTATTTGCAGGTTTACATCAGTTATATCCGGGATATTATGTATGGTAACTTTTTCCTTTGTAAGCAGCACTGCTGAAATTACCTGTAGCGCCTCATTTTTGGCGCCCTGTGGTGTTATTTCGCCATGCAGCTTTTTTCCGCCGGTAACTTCAAATGAACCCATATAATTAATTTGGCCTGAATTAAAATAAAAATAAACCCCGGCAATATATGATTACCGGGGCCGCAATTTATTTTTTATTTAATAAACTGTGTTTAGTATCTTTTTTTAGGGTACTTATTCCTGTTATTGTTGCGGTTATCCCTATTGTCACGGCCCTGGTTATTCCTGTTGTTTCGCGGACCGAAATTTTTCCTGTATTTACCGACGTTACTCACAAATTCTTCGCGGTTGTTATCGGTACGGTGTTTTACAAAAGGACGGTTGTTAAACTCCAGTTGGCCTTTGGTAATAGACGCAAGTTCAGTTTGAATATTATCGTCGTGAACCAGTTCCTTATGCCAGTTGCTGTAAGTAAGTTTCATGTAGTAAGCGATAGCATTGGCAAAACCTTGCCGCTTGTCGTTGTCTTCTTCCTGTAATGCTTTGTCAATAACTATCTCAATATTTTTGCCCAGGTGGTTATACCTTGGGTATCTTTTAGGATAGGGAAGTTGCTCAGGTTTTGCTTTTAGTGTTTCACGCGTCGGAATAGGATAAGGGCTGTCAACATCCAGCTTGAAATCGCTGATTAAAAAGAGATGGTCCCATAATTTGTGGCGAAAATCCTCGACATTTTTTAAATGGGGGTTCAAAAATCCCATGAGTTCAATTAATGCGTAAGCATTTTTTTGCCTTTTTTCCCTGTCCTCAAGTGTTAAAACATATTCCACCATTTTTTGGATGTGGCGCCCGTATTCTCTTATCTCGAGATGATTACGGGTTGTATTGTATTCCATATTCTCAACATTTTCCATAAGCAAATGTATCAATTTTAAATTTAGGGAGCAAGGAGCAAAGCCGGAGTTGCTCCTTTTTTAGCATTTTTAAGATGGCTTAATAAATTTTTTAGCGGAAAACCACAGTCCAATCAACGCCCCGAGGCTATCTGCGGCCCAATCAAACAGGTCAAAGCTGCGGCCTGTAATGTAAAACTTCTGAATAAATTCCGTCGTAAGCCCCCAAATACTCGCAGATATGGCAATTTTTACGAAATACCTGGTTCTTTGTTGGGTTGAAAAACCGGAATTTTTAAAAGGCCAGCAAAATAGTATAGTAAGGCCCCCAAAAAGGCCTGTATGCACCCATTTGTCAAAATTAATATTATCCAGCCATCCTGCCTTCGGTATATCACCTCCGGGGAGGCATATAAGCACAAGCAAAATAAAAAACCAGGTAATGCCGGGCAGGAATTTTTTTATAGAAATTTTTTGCATCAGGATCCTGTGATTATTTCTATGCGACTACCTTTTGATACGCTTCAGCATCCATAAGTTTGCCGACATCACCGGGTTCGTCAACTTTCATCTTTACCATCCAGCCATCGCCGTATGGGTCGGTATTTACTTTTTCCGGCTCTGTTTCCAAAATGGGATTAATTTCTATAATGGTGCCGGATACAGGAAGAAAAAGATCACTGACCGTTTTTACCGCTTCCACAGTTCCAAAAACAGTTTCTGCAGTAAGCGCCTTTCCTTTTGTTTCAATTTCAACATAAACGATGTCGCCAAGCTCATGCTGCGCAAAGTCGGTAATTCCAATGGTAGCGATATCACCTTCCAGTAATACCCATTCATGGTCTTTAGTATACCGGAGATTTTCAGGGAAGTTCATGTTGATGGTTTATAATTTATAACTGAATCGATTTGCAAATTAATATTTTCTTATTAATCAATCATTTTAACATTACTATTTTCATTCGTATATTTTTCACAGGCCTGTCATTATTATCTGTGGATGCCCCGGCAATTTTATCCAGTACGTCAAGGCCACTTATTACTTCGCCAAAAACAGTATAGCTCATGTCAAGAAATGGCGTGCCACCGATAGTGCGGTATACTACACGGTGATTTTCAGGAATTTTTATGTGGAGCTTTTCTTCAATTTTATCCATTTCCCCATCGGTAAATGTTTTTCCTGCTACAATATAAAATTGCGTCGAACTGCTCTTTTTTGCCGGGTTATCGGCATCACTTTCTCTTGCGGCGGCCAAAGCTCCTTTTTTGTGAAAAAGTGCCGTATCAAATTCCGCCTGGATCTGGTAAGGCAAAGATCCTTCACCCAATTGCTGGCCCTGTTTGGCACGTTTGCTGGTGGGATCACCGCCCTGGATCATAAAACCTTTGATAACCCGGTGAAACAAGAGGCTGTCAAAGAAATGTTCTTTCACCAGCTTAACAAAATTATTACGGTGTAACGGGGTTCTATTCGAAAGTTTCAGTACCATACTACCGGAATCGGTAGTGAGCATTACTTTCAGTTCACGGGGCTGTACAGGGTTTTTTTTTGAGGCTGAGCAGGAAACAATACTCACAAGCAACGCTAAGTAAAATAATCTTTTCATTACAAATGTTGGGTTATGGAAAAGGTTCTCCAATGTTTTCAAAGTAAAGTAATATATGGTCTTTCAAAAAATTTTCCTGTTCAACCATATTATATTGCGGCAGTGGTTTGAGCTGCATAAAATGCGGCCAGCCTTCGCCGTCAAGGCCTTCAACTTTATAGTAGCCGCTTTGAGCAAGTAAGGAACACACCGCTACATGCATAAGGTCCTGTTTCTGTTCTTTGGAAAATTTTTTTTTAAAATTTCCAAGTTCCTGGATACCGATCAGGAAAAGAATGGCTTCAACGTCTGGCTTTTTGCCGAATTTATTCATAAATTTCTCTTCCAGTTTCCACCAGCGTAACTGCAGATCGTCTTTTACATTCATACAGTTGCAAATTTAATTGTATTTATCATCTTTGTCTGAAAAAGCATTCACAATGACATACGCTGTTGAAAGAAATAACTACAGTATCTCCACTGATAAAAGAAAAATTAATATTGACTATGTCCACGGATTTTTATCGCAATCTTATTGGTCACCGGGCGTACCTATTGAAGTTGTAACAAAAGCGATGGAAGGCTCTTTGTGTTTCGGCATGTACGATAATAACGGCCAGGTACAAGCTCCCGGCACGCAAATGGGCTATGCAAGAATGATTACCGACGAAGCAACTTTTGCTTACCTCGCGGATGTATTTATTGATGAGAACTATCGCGGCCAGGGTTTGGGAAAGTGGTTAATTGAAATGATATTGGCACACCCCGCACTGCAAGGTTTGCGAAGAATACTGCTGGCTACAAAGGATGCGCATAAATTATACGGGCAATGTGGATTTACGCGTATCAATAACCCGGAAAGGTATATGGTGTACAATCCCCGATAATGATAAAAGCAAATAAAACTATTTTTGCAAAAAAATTTATAGATGTTACAGGTTCCATTCATCAGGCAAAATACAGAACGCGTAAAAGAAAGATTAGGGATCAGGAATTTTAAGCAGCTCGACCTTGTTGATGAAATAATAGTGTTAGATGAAGAAGTGAAGGTTTTGAAGAAAAGAACTGAAGATGCGCAAATGAAAATAAATCTGGCATCGGATCAAATTCAAAAGCTGGTAAAAAATAATCAAAAGGATGAAATTGCGGCAATAAGGGACGAGGTAACGCTTTTAAAAGTTACACTCAATAAGGATAAAACGGCCCTGGAAGAAAAGATGATATCAGTGGAAGAAAAATTGGTACTGCTGCCAAACCTTCCCCATGTTTCTGTTCCTCCCGGCAAAACACCAGAAGAAAACGAGGTTGTTCGGGGAGGAGGTACAAAACCGGTTTTATATAGCGGGGCCGTGGCTCATTGGGATCTTGCTAAAAAATATGACCTTATTAGTTTTGAACTTGGCAATAAAGTTACCGGCAGTGGATTTCCTTTCTATAAAAATAAAGGCGCAAAGCTACAGCGTGCACTAATACAGTATTTTTTGGATTATAATACCAATGCCGGGTATATAGAATACCAGCCACCTTTGATGGTGAATGAGGCGAGTGCTTTTGGTACTGGCCAGTTGCCTGATAAAGAAGGACAAATGTATTTTGCCGGTGCCGATAATTTATACCTGATTCCCACGGCTGAAGTGCCTGTAACCAACATTTACCGGGATGAGATAATAAAGGAAGCTGAGCTTCCCGTTAAAATGACGGCATATACACCCTGTTTTAGAAGGGAGGCGGGGAGCTATGGTAAAGAGGTACGTGGATTGAACCGGGTCCACCAGTTTGATAAGGTCGAGATCATCCAGCTCGCACATCCCGCAAAAAGCTATGATGTTATTGAAGAAATGGTTCTTCATGTGGAAAGGCTTCTGCAGAATTTGGATTTACCCTACCGCATTCTCCGCTTATGCGGTGGAGATATGGGCTTTACTTCAGCCCTTACTTATGATTTTGAAGTCTTTAGTGCGGCACAGGAAAAGTGGCTGGAGGTAAGTTCAGTAACTAATTTTGAAACTTTCCAGAGCAACAGGATGAAAATAAGGTTTAAAAGCAATAATGATGCAAAAACCCAGCTGGTCCATACATTAAACGGTTCGTCACTGGCATTGCCAAGAATTGTCGCGGCTTTGCTCGAAAATAACCAGGATGAAAATGAAATATCACTTCCAAAAGTGCTGCATTCCTATTTCGGATGTGAAAAAATAGATTAATGATTTTTCTTTTCTTAACATTTGGCGCGAGCCTGCCTTTTCCTTATAAGGAATGGGCGCCAGCACTCAATAGTAACTTTCGACGCCCGGTCTTCCACGCACCTTGTTTTCCTTAAAGTTATTGTAAGATCTTCCATGCGTTAAACCGGCTGTAAATTTCACAGTCTCACTCACGCTGCAAAAATGTAGTTTAGTATTGTGCTAACCCATTTCCACACGAAAGCAACGGTATACGGAAATGACGTTATGTGCTTTGTTCATTCTTGGGAAATAACAACTAAAAACATTGATGTAGTGCACTTTTCCCCACCGGGGTGTGAAAAGCATTACAATTTCTTTCTTTAATCTTTACCGGGAATACAAAAACCGATAAAAGTAAAACCACACTTGTATAAGAAACAATATCGATGGCAGTATCAAACCAATTAAAAAATCAGCATTTGTTATGGCGGGCGGCATTTGGCCCGATGGCCGAAAACGTAAACCAGCTGCAGGATGTTACACAAAAAGAATTGTATGATATCCTGGTAAAAACATCGGCAAAAAAGCCGGAGCAGTTTAATGTTGCGCGCAATCTTTTTGACGGGCTTGTGAAAGGGGTACAGGATATAGTGGTGATGCAAAAACTTACACAGGATCAAAGAAAAGAGCTCAGGAAGCAATCGGTAGATGACCTTAAAAATTTAAACCTTACCTGGCTTGGTGAGATGGTAAACAGTGAGGCACAGTTGCGGGAGAAGATGAGCCTTTTCTGGCACGGGCATTTTGCTTGCCGGGTGATCAATATTTTTTTTCAGCAGCAGCTTTTAAACATTATCCGAGAAAATGCCCTGGGGAATTTCGGCGACCTTCTTCGCGAAGTAAGCAAGAGTCCTGCTATGCTTTCATTTCTTAACAACCAGCAAAATAAAAAGCAACATCCCAATGAAAATTTTGCAAGGGAAGTGATGGAACTTTTTACCATGGGCCGGGGCAACTATAGCGAGAACGATGTGAAGGAGGGAGCGCGGGCCTTTACAGGCTGGGGATTTAATTTACAGGGTGAATTTATTGAGCGCCCCTTTCAGCATGATAACAGCAACAAAAATTTTTTGGGTAAAACAGGAAATTTCAACGGGGAAGATATCATCGATATACTGCTGGAACAAAAGCAGACTGCAAAATTTATCACCCAGAAAATATATAGATACATTGTAAATGACACTCCGGACCCCGCCGTGATCGACCTGCTCGCGAACAGGTTTTATCAAAGTGGTTATGATATAAAAAAATTATTGCTGGATATATACAACAGCGATTGGTTTTACAATGATAAAAATATTGGAACCCGCATAAAATCACCCGTTGAATTATTAGTGGGCATACGCAGGATGATACCAATGGAACTTGAAAAACCTGAAGTGCAATTACTCTTTGAAAGAGCGCTTGGTCAAATACTGTTTTACCCACCGAATGTTGCAGGATGGCCTGGCGGTAAAAACTGGATAGACAGCAGCGCCCTTATGTTGCGCCTGAGGATTGCGCAAATCCTTACTAATGCAGATGATTTTGTAATTACCCCTAAAGACGATGACGATACAATGATGGGAATGGAGGGCACCGACGCCAATGCAAAAGTGCGCCAGGTTGCTGCAACAGTGGATTGGAGTTCGGTAACAAAGGTTTTTGATGAGACGCCGCGGGAATACCTTGTTCAAAAAATAACAAGTATGGTGCTGCAAACAAAAAGTAAAATATCTGCTGTTATATTGGATAAGTATATCGACAAGCAGGCAAGGGATGTTTACATTAAATCGACGCTCGTTGAATTGATGAGCACACCCGAATATCAACTGTGTTAGGAGAACCGGATTTTAAGATTGAAGAATATAAACTTTAAACGGTATGTTATTTAAACGCAAAGAATTTTTGCAAGTGGGCTCGCTGGCAACAACATCTTTAATGCTGCCTAAATTTTTGAAGGCATTTGATGGAAAAGTTAGGGTACCTGCCGGTAATAAAGTCCTGGTGGTATTGCAATTTAGCGGAGGCAATGATGGGCTTAATACGGTGATTCCTGTGAGAAGTGATATTTATTATAAGGCAAGGCCGCGATTGGGTATTGAAAAAGACAAGGCCTTATTGCTTACGGATGAAGCGGGAATAAACCCGGCATTGCCAGTTTTTAAAGAACTGTTTGATGAAGGCAGCCTGGGCATAATGAACAGTGTGGGTTATCCCAATCCGGACCGTTCACATTTTCGCAGTATGGATATATGGCAAAGCGGCAGCGATAGTGATAAATACATTTATACCGGATGGCTCGGGCGCTACCTCGATGCACAATGCAGTGGTTGTGGTAAACCAACACAGGCGCTTGAAGTTGATGACATTCTAAGCCTTGCACTGAAAGGTGAAAATAATAAAGGGCTTGCCGTAAAAGATCCGCAACGCTTGTATAATACCAGCCGCGAAAAATATTTCAAAGAGATCAATGCAGATCATGAAAAAGGTGAAGAAACGGTCGATTACCTGTATAAAACTTTAAGTGAAACGCTGAGCAGTGCTGATTATATTTTTCAGCAAAGCAAACTTCGGCCTTCTTCACAGGTATACCCGGTTACACAAACAGGTAAAAATTTGAAAACGATCTCTTCCCTTATTATGAGCGATATCAATACCAAAGTTTATTACCTGAGCCTGGGAAGTTTTGATACGCATGTAAACCAGGAAAATCAACAGAAAAGATTATTTACCGAATTAAATGATGCCATCAGTGCTTTCACAAAAGACCTCAAAAGCAACAACCGTTTCCAGGATGTTATGCTGATGACTTTTAGTGAATTTGGCCGCAGGGTTGCACAAAATGCCAGTGGCGGAACAGATCATGGAACTGCAAATAATATGTTCTTTATCGGGGGAGGATTACAGCAAAAAGGACTAATAAATGCCATGCCCGATCTTAATGATCTAAATGAAGGCGATTTAAAACATACAGTAGATTTCAAAAATGTGTATGCTACTTTATTGAACAAATGGCTTGGCGCCGATGATAAAGGAATATTGGGG
>JBDTLZ010000331.1:0-8306 GCA_039934515.1 Ginsengibacter sp. | reverse complement strand
GTGCTTGTCGGTTAAGTAAGCGTTTAAACGATCGGCAGGCAACCATGCGAAAACCTATACTGCCGCTTAATTATTATTTTTTAAAAATCATTTTTAATCGGTAAGGCCGGCCACTTCATATAATCATGTAATACATTGGAAAAAAATAACAGGAAAAAAAAGCGGGGAAATCCGGCCTAAAAAACATAATATTTCACCAGGCACTCATAAATATAATAATTATCCCGATACACCTGTACGTTTTTTTAAGACACAAGGTCCGCTGCGAGACATGCCCGATGGGGCCTTAAACGCTCACCCGGGAAAATTTATATTAAGCGATGTATGCATCGTACGGTGAACTTTTAAGTTTATAATGTCATTCCCTGTCGTTTGATTTTTTAATCTATATTTGAGTCATAATAAAAAGAACGCTTCATTTATTCAACAAGGTCAAACTAAATCTCCAAAAGGATAGTGGATTGAGATCATGTTAGCGACTTTTACTCACCAAACATATTTGACGTATCACAAAGAAGACAGAAATTAATCGTACGCCTAACGGAAAGGCCTACTTGTAGCAAACAACGGGTAAATTTATGTAAGCAAAGATCTGGTCAGTTTTACACTTAAATAATAGTAACATCTCCAGAATTCAAAAATTTTTATAACATTCCAATGGCCCTTTTTTCCAGGTATAAAGTGCAACTATTCTTAATAGCGACGCTGGCTGCATTCATAGCAGGGTGCAAAAACAAATCGCAGGAACATCCCGGAGCAATAGAAGCGAAGGATGCGCTGGCCACTTTCCAGGTGGCAGATGGATTCAAAATTGAAATGATAGCATCGGAACCTTTGCTATCAGACCCTGTTGACATGGAAATAGATGAATACGGGCGATTGTATGTCGTTGAAATGCATGGCTACCCTCTTGACAAAACCGGTAGTGGAAATATCATCCTGCTTTCGGATACAGATGGAGATGGAAAGATGGATAAAAGAACTTTATTTAAAGAAGGCCTGGTATTGCCCAACAGCGTTATGCGGTGGAAGAAAGGGATACTGGTTACAGACGCTCCTAACATTCTCTACCTTGAAGATACCGACGGTGACGGGCGTGCAGATATCACCGACACCTTGCTACATGGCTTTGCACTTACCAATCCGCAACATAATGTAAATACGCCCGTATATGGCATAGACAACTGGATCTATGTTGCTCACCAGGGATCGGTGCATACCCGTGAATACAAAGAAGAATTTGGCGATGAAGGTTCAGATATCATTTACTATGGCCAACCCAATACACCGTTTCTTCCAAAAAATGCCGAAGGCCGTTCAATAAGGTTCCGGCCGGATAGCAAACAAATTGAAATGGCTTCCAGCCAATGCCAGTTTGGTCAAACCTTTGATCAATGGGGGCACCGGTTTGGATGTAACAATTCTAACCAGGGTTACCAGGAGGTCATAGCAAGCCGCTATTTTCAACGCAATCCAGACCTGTTAATTTCAGATGCGACGCAAAGTATGTCAGACCACCAGGATGCGGCCGAAGTGTTTCCAACAACAACGCATCCCGACAGGCAAATATTTACCAATGTGGGTGTAATGACCTCGGCCTGTAGCCTTACGGCTTACCTTGGGGATGTTTTCCCGGCCCCCTATAATACCAACATCACTTTTGTTGCCGAACCGGTCAGCAACCTCATGCATGTCGATGTACTGAATGACAGCGGCGCCAGCTTTACAGCGAGCCGCATACTCCAGAATAAAGAATTTTTATCATCAACCGACGCATGGTCACGGCCCGTAAATATGTATGTAGGCCCAGATGGAGCATTGTATGTAATCGATTATTATCGCAGGGTCATTGAATCTCCCGAATGGATGTCAGAAGAGGCCATCAAAGCCGGTGGTCTTTATGATGGGTCCGATAAAGGAAGAATATTCAGAATAACTCCGAAAGATGCGAAGGCTGCAGAGTGGATGAAAGGATTAAAGTTGGGCGATGCTACGCCGGAAGAACTCGTTAAAACTCTTGCCAATTCAAATTCCTGGTGGCGAATGAATGCGCAGCGTTTGTTGGTTGACCGGGGAGATAAGCAGGTCGTGCCTGCCCTGGTGGAAATGACGAAAAATTCAACAGCAATGGGAAGATTGCATGCATTATGGACCCTCGAGGGATTGGGTGAACTGAAAACGGAACAAATTCAACAGTCACTGAAAGATAGTGTTGCCGGCATAAGAGAAAATGCCGTTAAGCTGGCGGAACTGCATAATAAAGAATCTCCGGGCATTGAGAAAGCATTACTTTCTTTACAGGATGATCCTAATGCCAAAGTACGATTTCAGTTACTACTAACACTCGGCTTTTTTAATTCTGCCGAATCTGCAGTTGCACGCAATCACTTACTTTTCTCAGGTATCAATGATAAATGGGTACAAATAGCGGCATTGTCTGCCGCTTCTTCGCAAACAGCTTCATTGTTGAAAGTTGTCCTGGAAAAATACCGGGAAGATGTACCCGCTTATGCCTCACTGGTTGAGCGCCTCGCAACAATGGTTGGTGTAGGAGGAAAACCCGAAGATATTCACCAGCTTATCGCAAAAGCGGTTTCTACCTCACACGCTTCCATTCTGCAAGGGCTTGCCGATGGGCTGAATTCAAGAAAATCACCGTTGAACATTTCTGCGGGCGATCAACAATTGGTGGTGAAAAACTTCTTTGATAATCCTTCGGGCTATATGCGAAAAGCAGCTTTGCAGTTTTTGAAAGTGACCAATATCTCAGACTCATCATTGAAAAAAAATTCCATCGCTCGCGCAGCAATGATAATGGGCGATTCAGCGCAGGAAGCTCAGAAAAGGGCTGAAGCAATTGAGTTCATTTCACTGGGTAATCCAGAACCGTATACGAACGAGTTAAAAAAACTGATTGTACCCAAAGAAGAATTTCCCATACAATTGGCAGCATTACATACTTTAAGCAAGGTGAAGGGAACCACTGTAAGTGAATATACTATTGAGCAATGGCCTGTTCTAACCCCCGAAATTCGGAATGAAGCCATCAACATTTTTGTAGCTGATTCACAAAGATTGGTACTGCTTATTGATGCTATGGAAAAGGGTAAGATCAAACCAGGCAGCGTGGATTTTGGCATAAGCGTCCATATCATGCTCAACAAAAATGAGGGCCTGCGTAACCGGGCAAGGGTTTTGTTTACTAAAAGTGAGCGGGAACGTAAAAATGTCAATAAAGAATACCAGCATGCGCTGGAACTTACGGGTGACGTGGTAAAAGGAAAAGAGGTTTACCAGCAGAACTGCGCCTTGTGTCACCAGGTAAGGGGGAAAATCGGGATAGCCATTGGACCAGATCTCGGCACCATACACAATTGGCTGAGTGAGGATATCATGGCAAACGTTCTCGATCCGAACCTTTCTATTTCCAGCGGGTTTGATACCTGGGAGGCCCAATTAAATAATGGTGAATCTGTAAAAGGAATTATAGCAAGTGAAACCCCAACCGCTATAACCCTTCGCAATAATGGAATGCTTGACAAAACAATCAACCGGCAGGATATAAAATCCCTGAAAGCACTTAACATCTCGGCAATGCCCACGGGTTTAGAAAAAAAGATCAATCAGCAGCAAATGGCCGACCTTCTTTCATTTTTAAGACAAAATTAAATTTGGAAAATGTATTACTATAATAAACGGTCTTTTATCCTGAAAGAGGCAATAACCGTCGTGTCAATTTTTCTTAACGGCATCTTTCCCTTCAATATACGGGCACAACAAATCGCCGGCGGTAACACGAATGTATTCAGGGCTTCAGTTGTAAAAGTAAATATCAGCCCCACTACGCCGAAACAGCTTCTAGGCTACGCAGCACGGTTATCAACGGGGGTACATGACAGCATATTCCATCACATCGTAGCTCTTGATGACGGTGTTACTCAATTCTTCCTGGTTTCAACAGATATCTGTGTGTTCTCGCCTACAGAATATGATACCGTCGCAGCGATGCTTCAAAAGAGATTGGGCATAAAACCGGTTAATTTCTGGTGGTCGGTTACGCATACACATTCAGCACCGGAAATCGGTGTTCCCGGAATGGGCGAGGCGTTTCTTGGAGACCGGTATAAACATCCTGTTGATACAGCGTACACTTCTTTTGTGGAACAGGCCCTTATTAATGGGATCAGTGAAGCACGCGAAAAACTTAAACCCGCGAGGCTCGGGGCAGGCTGGGGTTTTTCCCAGGCCAATATAAACCGGCGGGCTATCGATATAGATGGAAAAGCTTCACTGGGCCTTAACCCGGAAGGCCCGGTTGACAGGCGTATAGGCCTCATTCGTCTTGAAAAGGCTGACGGCACACCACTTGCGCTGATTGCAAACTATCCCATTCATGGGACAGTATTAGGGCCTCAGAATGTTGAGATCAGCGGCGATGTAGCAGGCGTTGTATCAAACTATGTAGAACAAAAAACTGGCGTGCCTGTTTTGTTTATTAATGGAGCCGCGGGAAACCTTGCACCGATTTACAGTGTGTATCCTTCTGCAGAGGCAGGACATTTGAGCCAGTTCCGCGTGTTACTCGGCGATAAAATACTTGAAGCGAATAGGAAAATCACATCGACATCAGATTCCGTAAAATTATTTACGGGGGCGATAACTGTTGAAAGTCCGGGAAAGGCAAATCTTACCTGGCCGGGCTATCTTGAAAAGTACAGGGGTATGATTAAGAATGGGATTAACATGGTTAAGCTTCCGCTTCGATTTCTGAAAATCAATAATGATATAGCGATATGGTCGGCACCTGTAGAACTCTTTTGTGAAATATCAAATGAAATCCGTGACCTGTCGCCATTTCCTTTCACGTTCTACTATGGTTACACTAATGGATGGCTGGGTTACCTTCCTACGGCTGACCAATGGAAACACGGCGGATACGAGGTGGATGTTGTTTCGCCATTTACGCCTGCAACACAGGCAATAGTTACCGAAGCGGTTGTTGGATACCTGCAGGGCGAAATGCTAAGTATAAGCCCGGGCTTCAATAAGACAAGGAAAAAACACTAACCGTTAGCACTATGCGCAGCCGGCTAAATCATGCTACCATCTACTATCTATTATAATCATAAAAACAAATGAAAAGACACTTAATTGCAATACAGTACCTGTGCACTTTTGCAATGTTTCTATTTCCTGTCATAACTTCTTCAGCCCAAAATGAAATAGTACTTAATACAACGCCAAAAGGACTTTCAGAAAAAATGATCCACAACCCGGCGTTTGTAGAGAACGCAAAGGGCGAAGACTTCTGTTGGCATGCACGGGTGGGTATGGATGATTTTGTAGACAACTTCAGGATCACCGGGAACAAAGAATGGCTGGATGCCGGGACAACCTATTACGATTTTTTAATCTCGCGGATGGACACCGATCCCGACGGTTACAAAGGCTGGATCGGGCCTTATGAATATGATGGCAAATACTGGCAGGATGCATTGGTAGGTGACGCCATTCTTATGGGCGGAATACTTAATTTTTGTGTTGTGGTAATGAATAATCCTGCCCTGAAAAAAATTTATGGAAGAAAAGCAAATGCTTATATCGAAGTAGCCAAAAAAGATTTTGCCGAAAAGTGGGATAAGAGAGGAACGTGGTTTGAAGACAGCCCTTTTGGGTCTTACATAGGTTTCAGTAAATTTATAAACCCGGCCAATCCAAAACAATGGATGAGCAATAATAAAGTAACACGTGTTGGAATAAGTCATCCTTTCAACAAACAACTCGATGCCGGCGAAGTGTTTTTAAGGCTTTATACCGTCACCGGGAATAAATTTTACCGGGATAGGGCGCAGGAAATATTTTTCACAGTTAAAAGTCATTTCCAGTATTTTGATAACCACTACTGCTGGAATTATTTTGATCCACTTACTCCCGGAGATGTTGACGTCGAAAAAAACGATACCCGCCATTGGGTGGGCGTTCATCCCTGGCGTTCCGGCTACCAGGCACTCGATGTGGAAAAAATTGCCGAAGCATATCAATATGGGATAGTGTTTGATGAACAGGACATAAAAAGGATAATCAATACAAACCTTGAAGTAATGTGGAATAAAGATAAAGTACATCCAAAGTTTATTAATTCAAATGGATTAGGTGCGGATCATGATACAGCGGGCTTAGCCAATTTCAAGGCCGCAAACGGGCATTCAACGGCTTTTAAAAACGAGGGCCAGCTTTGGACAGGGCTACTGGAATTCAGCCAAACCGTACGTGACCTCTATGAACAGCAAATCCGCGAAAATGGAACACCAACTGAACGCCTGCTGTACGAAAAAACCATCCTGAAAGATCCCCCGGGATTTAAACGAAAATATAGTAAAGGCGAGCTGGTTATCCCGGTGATAAATTTTACTGAATCCAAAGATCTTTACCTGGCTACGGTACTTCCGCATACAATTTCAAAAGGTGAAAAATCTATTATTATATGCAAGTCATGGAACGCGGGAGAACTGCAAATAGATTTGTATTCAATTGCAGGAAAAAAAATTAGCAACTTATACAATGGAAAGATTGCAGAAGGATATTTTACGACAACATGGGATGGGAAAGATCCTGTAAAAAAAGTAACTTATAAAGGTGTTTATAAAATAAGGTGGACCATAAACGGCGGGTACCGGGAATTCCCCGTCGTCGTAAAATAAAAAAAGTTGTAAAGTCTTCGAACAAGAGATTATTTAACTGATAAAGTTTCGGGATTGCCTCGCACAAAAAGTGTCTATATGTGCCTGGTTGTAACACTCAAAAAAGTAAAAGGGTAACAATTCTTATTTACAACTGGCATTTTAATTATGGTAATTAAAATGCTTGTTTGCAAAACGTATAAACTGTTGCCAGTCGTATAACAGGATATCATGCTTACCGCTTCTCACATGATAGCCTATTGATTCTCCCACGGGTGTATCAACGGGCGGTTGTTCTTCAACTCCGACGCCTGTTTTACCATAAAGTGCATATGCGGGGCCTGCAAATTTCCCGCTTAAAAATTCTCCTTTTGGGTCTGCAGATTTATCAAGGACTGCACTTGCTATATAAACAGGCCGCGGTGCCGAAAGGGCTACGAGCATATGTTGATCCACCGGCAATTTATCTACAGCAAAGTTGTAGGTTTTATATTTTTCTATACACCAATGTGGGTTCACCCTGTTAATAAGCTCAATGGTTTCACCATAAATTCTTTTTGACAATGCAGCACCACCCTCCCCAGAATCGTTAGATATCACAATAGCGAAACGTTCATCGTTAGCTCCTGCCCATAAGGAGGTTTTGCCCAACCTGGAAAGCCCGGTAACCACAACCTGCTTTGCATTCACACGGCTGTCGGTTTCAAGATAGTCCATTATCCTGCTAAGGCTCCATGCCCATGCACAAATTGATCCCCACTCTTCGGGCTTAATATGTAATTCCTGTTGCATAGTTGTACGCACACCGGTTTTCCAGCCTTCCGGATTGTCGGCCTCGACATCCTCGTAATAAGCTGTAGCCATACCGTACCCGTTTGCAATGAGTTCCTCTACAGGCCAGCGGTATGCATCTTCGCCGCGTATGGGTACTTTATTATTTATACTTTTCTTCCAGCTTGATCGAACCGGCCATTCATTAATTAAGATTGGCGTATTGCTATTGTTGATGCGTGTCCAGTTATCGGTTATGGTAATTGTTGAATCCGGCTGTGTCGCGTGAATCCCTAAAAAATTTAAACCAATAAATACAGGCACTTTGGTTGTTACCTGGTTGGGCAAATAAAGCAATACAACCATGTGAGGGCCATTATCCCCTTTTTTAAAATAGATGGTTATTTCTTTTTTGGTAGCTTTTCCGTTCAGTGCATGCTCATCAACATTCGTTGTTTTAAAATGAATGTCCTTTGGCCTACCGGGAACTTTGCCATAAACATTTTCCGTAAACTTTTTAAGAATTGCGGGCCGTTGGATATTTTCCCATTCTTTGGAATTATGAATGACACTGCCATCATCGGCAACTAATAATTCAGGTAGCACATAGGGCGGTATTTTGCTTTCATCATAATTCAAGCTATCTTTCTGCGCAAGCACATAATTATTTATAAAAACAAATTGAATGGCTATCAAAATCATAACAGGCCGCAATCTTGATCTTATCAGCGGACATGTAACTTCATTTATAAACCGCGCAAAGGAAAAAAATGTTTTAACTGTGTCTTTTAAAAAATTATACATATTGGAAAAGTTGATGGGATAATTACTGTCAGAAATGCTTTTTGAACTGTG
>JBDTLZ010000330.1:0-6217 GCA_039934515.1 Ginsengibacter sp. | reverse complement strand
GAGTTGAGCACAACCATGCCGAAATTCTTTTTAATAAGTTTACCGGTAGCATGAGTTAGCTCATCGTTTGTCTCCAATGCGAAGCCAATGGATAACTGGCGGGATGATTTTACTTTGCCAAATTCATAAGCTATGTCAACATTCTTAATCATTTTTATCGTGAACGAAGCCTCGTCTTTTTTTATTTTCTGTTCTGAAATAAATTCAGGCCTGTAATCGACTACAGCTGCAGCGAATATGGCAATGTCCACTTCTTCAAAAAAATTGCAGCAGGCCAGATCCATTTCACGGGCTGAGGTCACATTTACTACTGTAAGGCGTGGGTGTTTCAGCGTCAGGCATACTGGCCCGGAAACCAGGAACACGTTTGCCCCTTCTTTCAAAAATTCTTCAGCAATCGCATAGCCCATTTTACCAGTTGAATGATTGCTTATATAACGAACAGGGTCGATGGCTTCACGTGTAGGACCGGCAGTAATCAATACTTTTATATTTTTGAAAAATTGCTGTGGCATGCTAATATTTTATTTAATTGATTAAACGATTGAGACATAAATATCCTGACTCAGGAGTTTATAAAATGTCAATCATTTTACATTCTTGTCTATGAGCTCGTTTTGAAATTACTTTTAGAAAGTATTAAACGTCTTTAACTCTCATGAAATATTATAAACCTTTAATATGGGTTCGCGCAACACCATTGCCGCGTCAGTGCAATACCAATGAATAACATCGGCAATGGCTTCAGTTTTTACCCAATTATCAAAATTCGCGTCGGGTATTGATTTGCGATTGAATGGGGTGTCAATAGTGCTGGGTACCACCACGCTTGTAACAACATCTTTCCCTTTTGCTTCATCATTCATCAATTCTGCAAGGCGAAAAACCAGGGATTTTGCCAAACTGTAGGCCGCCATTCCTTTGCCATCCCACATACTAAGCCCTGGCTTCGATCCAACAAAAAACATTCGCCCATGATTTTGTTTCAACATGTGAACAAAGACTGGCCGTGCCACATTATATGCCGTTTCAAAATTTAGTTTGTACTGTTTTGAAATTTCCGCTGTTTTTGTTTCTGAAATGTTGCCCATTGCGAAACCGCCAACAGTTAGAATTGCCGCATCTATTCTCCCGTGTTTGCCGATTGTGGCTTTAATGAAATCCTGAGAGTCGTCTTCACTCATTAAATCAACAACTACTTTTTCAAAATTTTCCATTGGGAAATCAAGAGGCGCAACATCTCCGGGACTTACTGTTCCTATAACATAATATTCTTCCTTAATAAATTTTCTCACGATTGCTTGCCCCATATTCCCGGAACCGCCGGTTACTATTGCCAGTTTCATTACTCTCTGTATTTGAGTTATTAATAATCGTTCTTCCCTTCAACTCCGGTTTGCGTTTTATTGCCAACTAAATTTGCCGCCAGTATTCACCCTTACTTTATATAAACTGGTATGGGCGGTTAGATATAACGTCTTCCCATCTTCATCACCCCATGCCATATTAGCCGGGCGCTCAGGGGTTACAATTTTTCCCAATAATCTTGCATCCCGTGAAAGTATCCAAACTCCCCCGGGCGCAGATACAAAAAGGTTACCCTCTTTATCGATCTTCATTCCATCGAGCGCTTCATCATCCTCAGTTAAATTCCAATCAAAAAAAATCTTTCCATTCTTTAATGTGCCATCTAGTTGAACTTCATACCGCCACAACGTTTTGGTATGATGAATATCCCGTATGTCCCAATTTGTAACGTATAGATATTTTTCGTCGGGAGAAAAGGCGATGCCGTTTGGCCCGCCAAGATCTTTTGCGACTACCTTTATCTGTCCGTCTTTTATCATGAACACGCCTGAATAATCCAACTCCTTCCGCGCATCCTTAAAAAAATTTGGCAACCCGTAGGGCGGGTCGGTAAAATAAATCGCCCCTCCCCTTTTTAAAACGATATCATTGGGGCTATTCAGTTTTTTCCCATCAAACTTATCGGCAAGTACTGTAATGGGGCCTTTCTTTTCAAGCCTGATTACGCGGCGGTTCCCATGCTGATCAACAATTAATCTTCCTTCATGATCTATCGCCAGGCCATTTGAGCCAGGTTGTCCATACTCCCCGATATCAGCCCCGTTATACCCGCTATGGCTCATATAAACGGTTACGTTATGGTTTTGTGGGTTATAACGATAGATCACATTTGTATTTGGATCACTGAATAATAAATAGCCGTCCGGGTGCCACACGGGGCCTTCAGTAAATGAAAACCCCTCAGCAACCTTAGCAACTGCCGTGCCTTGTGGAAGTATTTGTTGCAGGTTGTCATCGATCGTATAGATCTTTCCAATATTTTTCCATGCGGGGTTAACGGGAAGACCTTCTTTATAAAAATCAATTACTGCGTTTCTTACCCAGATATAATTATCGGGTATCATTCCCAGTGGTCCGTTTATGCCAAGTATGGCTATGGAAAATGTAGCACCGGGTTTTGCATCGTTGGTTAATATTAACCGGTTACGGGTATTGTAACCACTGATAACCCCATCACCACTTTGGCCAAACCCATGCATTTGTTTACCATTTACCCATATCTCGCTGTAATCATCAACTGTTATTTCGAATACAGCAGTACTGCCCTTTACAGCAGTCTTTCCAATATTTTCAGGAAATGTTATATCTAGTTTATACCATGCTGCAGAAATTAGTCCCATGCCTTTTCTCGTTTCCAGGTCTGTTGGCTTTATCTCCACAAGTTCTTTATTAAAATCTGCTGCATTTATTTGCGGATGTAGTGTATGGGTTTTTATTCCTATGCCGGTTGGATATAATTTCATAGGATCTGCTGCACTTCCTCCGTGTTTATGAAAGTCTGCTGTCTCAATATGAGCAGGTTGCACATACCATTTGGCATTTACTAATGCTGCACCAATCGTTGTTTTCAGATCCGCAATAGCATCGGGCTTACCTACAGCCAGTTGCCTTGTCTCCTGTGAAAAAACAATTATGGACAATAATAACAGGATGAAAATGATTGCATAAATTTTTAATATCGAATATATTTTTATCATACATTTATTTTTGTCACAGTGTATAACAACCTCTGGTTAACATTTATAATTAACCAGAGAGGTGCGTAAATGTTAATCAATTTTTACTTTGCTTCCGGCGATGGCAATATCTTCATCCTGTTGGGCACTGGCGCTTCCGCTTACACCAATCGCACCTATCAACTGCCCATCGCAAATGATCGGAATGTCGCCCTGAAGGAAAGTATGGCCTACAGTGATCAATGCCTGCCTTCCGCCATTTATTGAATTTTCTAATTTGGAAGATGGCGCTTTAAATGTGGCGGATGTATTTGCTTTTTTAATAGCAACCTCAGCAGACGCGGCAAAGGTTCCGTCTAATCTTTCCAGGTAAATTAAATTTCCACCATTATCGACAACTGCGATAGAACTGCCGGGTGCCGCCTTTTCTTTTGCATATTTTACTGCTTCGGAAACGACTTTTTTTGCAGCGTCAAGTGTAATATTTTTTGTACTGATCGTTTGCCCGAGACCTGTAATTGTCCAGCAAAGTGTATGGATTAAAAGGAATAGTATTTTTTTCATAATAAATTAAAGTTTGTGTGTGACCTAATGATCTGAAATTGATTTTGGTTTTGAAAATGATCACATTTTTTGCCTGGCTACTGGCTGCTCATACCCCCATTGATTTTTTGAATACGTTTTGTTTTTCAAAATTTTAGTAAGGGATGATTTGCGGGATTTTTTTACTGCCAAAAAAATGATACCTAATAATATTAATACGGCAAGTGAGATCCATAGTATCATTTGAATTTCAGCCCTGGTATGAATTTGCTTGCCGCCATTTGCAGTTACTTTCGGCCAGTATTTATCGGCCAGTTTAAGATTACCCTGCACATCTTCATTCCAGCCTCTCACGGCTTTCTGATTGTGCTGAATTACCAGTCGGCCATTTACGATACTGAATGTGTTAACATCGATTGGAGCCACTCTCCCGAGCGATACTGCATAGGCACACCATGCTCCGAATTGAGGCTTATATTTCTCAGGATTGTTCTTGAAAAGATCGAGGTGCTCCTGGGATGCAACGTTGTAGACAGCATCTTCATATTTGAATGAAAAAGAGCTCTTGCCTTTCACGGGCCGGTTATCAGTAAAGAAAGCCACAGGGTCGTAGCCATTCAATATGATACCGTTTGCATCAACATTATTGTAAAATTTTCCCTGGTATTTCTGAGCATTAACAGTTGCAGCCATAAATACAAACAGGAATACAAGGCCTGCCGCAAGTAAAATTTTCAAGACTTTGTCTTTATCCGCTTTTTCTCTTAGCAATTGCTTCAATTGCATTGAAGTCGATATTGTTTTCATTTTATTATTTTTTGGAACAAAGTAATACTATGTGTTATCTTAATGTTGTCGGTTACTTTACAATCCTGCGTGTTGAAATAAAAAAAAGCCCGGTATATGTCGGGCTTCTTACAAATTGGAGATTGTTATTGGCGAGATATTATTTGGAAGACGAAGTTGATGCGGTTGGTGGCGGAGCTTGTTTATCATACCTTACCGGCTTTCCTAAATGATCTGCAATGATGCCTGGCCAGTTATGATCTGCTTTCACTGTATTTTCTTTTAGGTCCTGGTTAAAAAGATCATACGCTTCTTTGGTATGTTGAAGAATGAGGCGTCCATTTTCAATTTGGAAAATGGTAGGATCGACGGGTCTTAATTTACCAATGCTAACAACATAGCCACAGAATGAACCAAATTGTGGAGAAAATTTTTGTGGTTCGTTTTTAAATCTATCTAAATGCTCCCGGGAAGCAAACCAGTAAACTGCTCCATTGTATTCGGTAGAAAACTGAGAAATGCCTTTCATAGGTTTATTATCTGTGAAATAGGCAACAGGGTCATACCCTTCCAGTATGACACTTTTATCATTAATGTTTGTAAGATAACCGCCTTTTGCGTGGAAGACAGGCTCTTTGAAGAAGAGTAAATAAATTGCTACGCCGGCGATTATCACAATGCCGGTCAGAAGGGAAATCTTTTTCATGACGTTTTTCCCGCAAAGGAAGCTATGAGTTGAGAAAAATACTGTCGGTTATTTTACAAAAACGAAATCATTTATTTTATTTGATAGCTTGGAAAAGCGATGGCTGATGTATCAGTTAGTATTGTTCTTTACCGTAAAATTACTTTTCGCTTGTAATTGCAAAGCCTTAGAGTATTAGAATTATTTTTCGCTTTTATATTTTTTTAGATTCCAAAATAATTTTCTTTCGGGGAAAATTATCCATCCTATTGCGCTGTTTCTCCATTTTATAGGAATACAGGTCATACCATCTTTGTACTGTCAATAATGACAACAAAAACTCAAAATGAAGTAAAATGAAAAATGTAGCTGATTTAATTGATGTAGCAACGTCGCCAGAATATGTTGTGTCAACTGCACCGCCAACATACAAGAGTATTAAAGTTGACGGTTTAAACATAGCCTATCGTGAGGCGGGCAATCCCGAAAATCCTAAGATTGTACTATTGCATGGTTTTCCCGCATCATCCCATCAATACAGGGATTTGATTCGTTCATTGTCTGATGAGTTTCACGTGATTTCACCAGACTATCCGGGCTTCGGACTTAGCGACATACCTGACCCTGCCACCTACAGTTATTCATTTGAAGGCATTTCTCAAATGGTCGAAAAGTTTTTGCAACAAACAGGCTTTGATCACTACGGATTATATGCACAGGATTACGGTGGTCCGGTTGGTTTTAGGATTGCGTGCCGCAACCCCAAAGCACTTGACTGGTTAATTATACAGAATACTAATGCCTACGAAGTTGGCTTTACAACCGCATGGGATGGCTTTCGTAACGCCCTTTGGAAAAACAGGTCTGCAGAAACCGAAAAACCATTAGCAGCTTTTCTTACACATGAAGCTATAAAAAGTATTTACCTGCATGGGGCAAAAAACCCGGAATTAATAAGCCCTGATAACTGGGAATCGGACTATGGCTTCATGCTAAGACCAGGCGCAGTTCGTCTCAATCTTGATTTATTCTACGATTATCGTAAAAATGTAGAGCTCTATCCTGTATGGCTTGAGTTCCTGCGAAAACATCAGCCCAAAACAATTATTTTCTGGGGCCAAACTGATATTTTCTTTACCCCCGAAGGTGGTGAAGCGTA
>JBDTLZ010000329.1:0-3761 GCA_039934515.1 Ginsengibacter sp. | reverse complement strand
ATGCCGGTGCCGGTTTTCAAGTATCGCTATCATAAAGGAGCTGTTTCCATAATCTTTCCGACTCTTTTTTCTTCGTTTACATGTGTATTACCAACGATGGATATGGGTACTGTATTCTCCTTACACCATTGGGCACACACGTCGCGGTATACGCTCCATTTTTCTTTGGCCTAAACCGGCACTATCGCCAGCCATCCCGGTTCATCAGGGAAATAAACATGAAATTGCCCGATTGTGAATTCGAAAATCAAAGTTCCTTCGTCGCTGGTTGCTTAAAGTTCCTCCCGCCATGTTGTATTAAATCTTATATCGGTCACCAATGAATAAATTGAAAACGGGTTACTTATAATCGCTGGTCATCAAGAACATGATTTCACCCCCCCTGAAACAACAAGTTTTGAATTATCGGCAATGGTAAAGTTCATACCCTTGAAGGTGCTTGTCTTGTTTTCGGCCTTTAGGTAGAGGAAGAAATCTGCCATGTGCCTGTTGTAACGGCAGTACCCGGATTAGCAGGAGGAATTATGTCATTACTTTTTTGCAGCATTGTGATTCGGACGTTCGGTGTATATGGAGGCAACTTATAAAAAAATAATCCGTTTGTCTTAATATGATTGGCCAAAAGTTTCATTTACTGGTATTATGAAGAGAAAATATATTTATTTATTGATCCTTGCGGTAGTTGTTTGTGGAGGCGCAGCTATTGTTTATAAAATATGGAACAAGCCTTTTAGTGATCCTTTAAGTGGTGATGCTATCAGGATTTCCGCTACCAGGTTATTTGCGGATTTTAGCAAGAATGAAACGGATGCGCAAAAAAAATATGTTCCTCAAAAACTGGGGGACAAAAAACTGGAAATAACCGGTGAAATTGATGATATAGGAAAAAATGAAGATAATGAGACTTATTATATACTGAAAACCGGTGATGAGAATTTTGGAGTAAAATGCATATTCGATAAAGGCAATGAAGATGAAGACGCAATGGAAGGCAATACAATAGTTGTGAGAGGCTTTTGCACAGGCTATAATATGGATGTGATAGTTAACCGGTGTAAAGTTGTTAAATAAACGTATGAAGAAAATAGTCATTATTGTCACCGTTATTGTCTCAATAATATTATATGCCTGCAAACATACCCCACCCGATATAATACCACCTGTTGTGATACCGCCTGTAAACCCCGGTGGATCCAACGGAAGCGGAGGTGGCCCGGGTAGCGATTCTGTTTGCTTTGAATCGGCCATACTTCCTATTTTTCAAACAAACTGTGCAAAATCGGGATGTCATGATGCAACGGCTGCGCAAAAAGGATATGTTCTGGATTCTTACGAAAACCTTTTCAAAAAAGAAGGTAAGAACGAGGATAAAAACATAAGGCCATTCAATGCCGACCGAAGTGAATTGTATGAAATTCTTTTTGAAAATGGAGACAAAAAAATGCCACCTGCCGGCTATCCTGATCTCACAACCGTTCAAAAGAATTTGATAGCCCGTTGGATCAACGAAGGTGCTGCTGATACAAAAAATTGTACCCCAGTATGCGATTCCAGCCAGTTTACGTTTGCGGCAGGTATAATGCCTATACTCCAAAATCATTGTACCGGATGTCATTCCGGCCAGGCACCGCCTAACGGCGTTGACCTTACAAGTTATGACGGGGTGAGCCCGGTTGCATCGATTGATTTATTATATGGTGTAGTGGCTCATCTGGCGGGATTTGATCCAATGCCCAAAGGAAGTGGAATACTATCCGATTGCGAGATTGCCCAAATAAGAAAATGGATCGATGCGGGCGTGGTAAATAATTGAAACGAAACAAGATCAATGAACTTATGAAATCTTTTTTAGTAATGGCAGCTTTTATAATTATTTCCATACTTGGCGGATGTTATTACGATAAGCAGGCGTTCCTGGATACGACATCTGCCTGTGATACAACAATAGTTACTTACAGCGTGGCTGTAAATCCTGTTATTACGGCTAGTTGCGCAGGCTGTCACTCGGGTGCAAATGCTCCTTTGGGCATTAAACTGGATGTCTTTGCCGATCTAAGTACTGTCGCTTTAAATGGAAGATTGCTTGGAGCCCTAACGCATAGTCCCGGGTTTTCGCCAATGCCAAAAAACGGCGCAAAACTCAGCGATTGCAATATTGATAAAATCAGTAAATGGATCAGTTTAGGCGCACCGGATAATTAATTCAACGGCAAGATCAATTCGAATAGTTAAAACTTATTATAAAATAGTATTATGAAAAAGATAGCAGGGGTCTTTGCGATACTTGTTTTTTTTGCGACAAATGTCACAGCGCAAATTCAGTTAACCCGGAATGGGAAAGTCACCTTTTTCTCCCTGGCACCACTTGAAAATATTGAAGCAGTCAATAACGAAGTGACCAGTATTTTGGATGTCAAAAAAGGCGAATTCGCCTTCGTGGTACTTATTAAAAGTTTCAAATTTAAAAAGGCTTTGATGGAGGAACATTTTAATGAAAATTATATGGAAAGCAATACTTTCCCAAAGGCCAGCTTTAAAGGAAGTATTACCGATATGAGTAAGTTGGATTTTACAAAAGATGGCACCTACCCGGTAACCGTGGCCGGTGATCTTACAATTCACGGGATAACAAAAAAAGTGGAAGCTCCCGGTACCCTCACAATTACCGGGGACATCATAAATGCCACATCAAAGTTTAGCGCTAAAGTCAAAGATTATAATATTAAAATACCTTCTGTAGTTGAAAATAAGATTGCCGAAACTGTCGATGTTTCAGTTGATTGTAAATATGAGCCATCAAAAAAAAGCTGATAAATAATAATTAACCCATGAACAAAAAATTAATTGCTAACCTGCTTGCTGTATTCGTCACAGCGGCCGCATTTGCCCAGGATACCACCGATATTTTAAAAATGCTCGGGAATGAGTTAAAGGCGGATGAAAAAAATAAAACTGAATACACAACCGCCACTTTCAAAACAACCCGTTTGATAAATGGACATACGGTTGAAAATACTGCAAGGGGTGTTATGGATCTCAAAATTTCTCATCGCTTTGGAACGGTAAATGGCGGCGCTTATGAATTTTTTGGGCTTGACAATGCTACGATGAGATTGGGTTTTGATTTTGGGCTTACCAATAACCTGATGGTAGGCATCGGTCGCAGCACTTTTGAAAAAACTTTTGATGCATTTTTCAAATATAAAATATTGCGACAATCAAAGGGCAAACATAGAATGCCAATAACTTTAAGCTACGTGCCAACGATCGCTTTAAAGTCATTAAAATGGGATGATCCAAATCAAAAAAATTATTTCTCCTCAAGGCTGTTTTATACACACCAGCTTATCATTGGCAGAAAAATGAGTGACCAATTATCCCTCCAGCTCATGCCCACATTCATCCACCGCAATATTGCCGCGAAAGTTTCGGATCCCAACGATATCATTGCAATTGGCATAGGCGGACGTCAAAAACTCAGCAAACGGATCAGTTTCAATGTTGAATATTATTACCAGGTTCCGGGATACAAGCTGCCCGGCACTACGAATGCCCTTTCCGTGGGCTTTGATATTGAGACCGGAGGTCATGTTTTCCAGTTACATTTTACAAATTCGCAGGGCATGACCGAAAGGCAATTTATTTCTGAAACAACCGGGTCATGGGGTGACGGAGATATATTATTCGGATTCAATATTTCCAGGGTATTCACCATTGGTAAAAGAAATAAGTAATTAAATATGATTTTTTAAATACGGGTA
>JBDTLZ010000328.1:0-9989 GCA_039934515.1 Ginsengibacter sp. | reverse complement strand
AAATTCATTTAACGACAATACTACCTTCGCCTTCATTTACTTCAATGATGATTATTTTGTTCTTGCTATCATAAATAAAGCTGGTGGAGGGCGATCCGTTTAACATAACCATGGTGGGTTTGGCTTCTGCACCAACACTTAATTTACCGCCTTTGTTACAACTGTATTTCAAACTATCCGCGCTAATTTCAAATGTCACGGGAGTTTCTGACCCTAAAATGAGTACACCGTTTTTTCGAAGAATGGTGGCCTCTGCAACAAAGATCCGATCATCACTCCACGTCATGGCAAGAGCATCCGTTTCCATGTTTTCAATATGGTAAGGGCTCCCGGGCTTTGTAATGAATACAAATTTTTTACCCGTTGCTACTCCTGTAATAAAACCATCTCCTGTTTCAACCTTTACAGCAGGAGCAACACCTGCAATCGTGGTAGAGAGCAGGTTTGCCATTACGAGCGGATTACCTTTAGCAGGTGCGGTAACCATGAGCATACCTTCCTTTATAAGTGGCTTCTCTTTTAAAAGCGTATTGAGATAGTGTGGAGTTTCGACGGCTTTTGCATCAACCTGGTTCGGGGCAAGGTGCATGATATTAAGGGAAAATCCCTCCTTCGTGATAGTAGAAAGATGTTTTCCGGCGCTAATGTCCCCCAGGTGTGCAGTTTGATAAAGCAGTGAAATACCGGCATCTTTATTTCCGGGTTCTACTACATCAAGCATGAGCAGTGTGCGGGGTTTGAGAAAGAGTACATTCCGGCTCAGGGATTTTACCTGTCCCCAATAAAGGCGGCCGATATCTCCTGAGGAGAAAGCTGCATCTTTGCCATCAAGCGATTCTGCAATGAAAGCGTGATCATCAAAACCCGGTGCAAATCTGAGTTCGTCCCCAACACGTTGGCTTTGGTGATTTCCATTGACCAGGATGGTTGAATGGGCAACCGGCTGTATGAACCAGGGCTGATACAGCGGATCATCGTAATATGAACTTCCCTTTCGCTCTCCGATGAAATTCACGCCATGGTCTGCGAGCCAAAAGCTACCCTGATCCATATGCTGATGGTTATAAAAAGCGCCGGTGCGCATAACGAAAGAAAAATCGTCTTTGTTCCAGCCGCTCTTAAAGACCGTTGTACCGATCTCATGAAACACCTTATCCGGGTTTTCGCCGAATGGGCTTTCCTGCTCAACATTTTTTGTATCATATAACACATCTTCAAACGACTCTCCTTCCTTGAGATAATTATAAAACCAGCCGAGCCTTGGCTCATGCTGCATGTGAAGAAGAAATGCCCAGTTGGTTATAGGCATTAGTTGCTGATTATTATCGCCGAAGTGGAAAAACTGCCTGCCCTTCACGAGACCGGCCCAGATGTACTCATTATAAGTGCCGGCCAACGGCTTGCTGACATCAATGTTAAACACATTTTTAAGTGAAGGCACGCTATAAGACATGTTAGAGAAACTATAGTCGTTGTATCCAAGCCCCTCACCCCAGGCGCCATCTTTCTTATCAGTAACCCTGTTGATGAAAGTATAGAATTTCATCATTGCGCCGGTGAAGTAAGGTTCGATATTTTCTGTTTCCGGTCCATCTCCAAATACTGCAGCCATATTCATCAGGGATCCACCCACCGTCATTGCGATCCAATTTGACGTCTTTCCCGTCACGTTGTCGTCGTAAACATAGGTTCTATGTACACCTTCCACAATGTTTTTCATAATGGCCTTGCGGATTTTTGTGCGTTCATCCGGCGTCATCAAATCATAGGTCAGATCGTAAGCTTCAGCAAGCCTGTGCGACCAGTCGCCGGTACGGTGTTCCGCGAACCGTCCTCTTTTTGTTTGCCACGGATGTGTCCAGTTTGGCCATCCGGCGAGTGTGACCAGCAATTTTTTTACATATTCGCCAGCCTGGTGGTCGCCGCCAAAAGCATAAGCCATAGAATTCAATCTCAATGCCCCGGCTGTATTTAAAATATGAGATCCCCAGGCTTCCCAGGTTGGAAGCCAATCTTCGTCGGGAAACTGATCGAGGTCAAAGACCAGCCCGTCGACAGGGATTTGTTCCCGCTGAATTTTCGCATTCTTCAGAATATCATCATACACCTTTTTGAACCGTTCCTCTTTAAACCGCTCTTCGATCCACTTCTTTTTGCCGGCATCAAAAAGAAGGCGTGGATGTTTCCCGGCGATATTCACGGGTGCTATGTGAATAGTAAACTCCGTGCTGGAAAGTTCTGAATCGCCATAGGCTATCAGCTTCCCCAGGTAGAGGCCATCGGGGAAGGAAAGTTTCAAAGCGGGAAGTTCCCACGAGTCACCATGCTTAGTTAATGTTCCTTTGTAAACAGCTTTCGTAACATCTGTGTAGGATGTAATTTCAAGTGTCACTTTTTTTGCAGCCAGTGTCCAGCGTCCCGCCAGTTTGAACATATCGCCCCTGGCATAATGATTTTTAGGAATGTAGGGTTCAAATTCCGGAAGCTTATACATAGCAGGTTCGGCGAAAGCGAATGGTGTTGCACGCGCCCCTTTGAAAGTGATATCGTCAAGGCCTAAGTAGATGGGCATTGCCGGATCTGCAGTGGGGATCTTAGCTAAAAAGGCAAGGGCATAGATCCTCACCTTATCATTGCCTGCAATTACCGGGTTCTCCCGCATAAAATCATCGAAGCTAACGGTTATCCATACCCACTTATTCGTTTCCGGATGGGGTATGGTGACGTCTATTTTTCCATATTTACCTGCTGCAAACCGGATCTTGCAGAATTCAGCGAATTGATTGGTTTTAAGGTAATACCTGCAACTCACTGTCGAGCCTGGTACGAGGTACATGTCCAGCAGCTTCTGGGCTCCCGC
Source organism: Ginsengibacter sp. (assembly GCA_039934515.1). Lineage (GTDB taxonomy): Bacteria > Bacteroidota > Bacteroidia > Chitinophagales > Chitinophagaceae > Ginsengibacter. Next base: position 7,129 of record JBDTLZ010000328.1, on the reverse strand, counting down.
GTAATTATCAACATTTGAATAAGGCGTTACTTTTTGAACTATGGAGATATTCGTGTCACCGGAAACCATTTCATTGACCCTAAAATTCTGATCATAGGCTATATCCTGCCAGTGAGGATAAGATGCCCAGGCGCCCAGCTCACGGTCCTCAAAATTTTCAGTATAGGACCATGGCTCGACTACGGCGTTGGACAACGTGTCTCCCGTGTTTTTATTTTTTTGTTCATGCAGGTGGTCAACGCTATTTTCATTTGCAAAGCTTATGGTATAGTAGAAAGCCAAAAAAAGAAGCTGACATATTCTTCTCATAAAAAATTTTTTTAATCATCCTTTTTATAAAGGCCTCGTTGATACCATAGCAATGACATGCATCATATAAGAAACCCCAACATAATAATACCGGGTAGCCGTTGTGAAGAAAGATTCAAAAGCTGTATATAAGCGGCGGCAGTATATCATTCCTCCATTTATTACAAAACCAATTATCGCGGCTTACTTACATCCTTTACATTACCAGGCAATATAAAAATCATTAGGACTTATTTTTCAAATTTGATCTGTCCAAAAAACCGGGGCAAATGAAAATTCGGCACTGCATTGTCTACTAAAGACCAGGTTATATAATGCGGGTTCGAACTCTGGCTTGCCGTTTTATAAAAATTGGCCCTCCAGGTAACACCTGGTTTTGGCTGGGTGATGGAACCGAATTTTTCTAAAACTGAAAATGGCAACTTGTATTCAATTGTCCATATTATCGCCGTGTCAATCTCAGGGTCTACCCTTTTTGGTAAAGAATGACTGATTTCTATTTTTTTTAAATCCTCAACCGAAAGCATCCGGGATTCCTTTTGCGGATAAATATGATAACCCATCAAAGGTGTGCCACCCGCATTTATTTCCAGGTTAAAATACCGGTCGGGCATGCTGGTATCGGGAGAGAAAAAGAATTCAACGCAGGCTTCTGTAGAAACAGGCCCATTATATTCCTCTATGACACTGCGAACATATCGGTCGTGCACCTGGAAAATAACGTACACACTGTTCTCATCATACATCATTTTAACATAGACTATAGGGCGAAATGGCGGGATCTTTCCCATATAGTTGGTTAATTCAACTGGTTTAATACCGGACCATTGGGCTTTATTCCAATTGCCATCAATGTTCATTGGCTCTTTAAGCTTCTTTACTAAGTACACCGGAAAATTTTTTTGGGAGGTATCAGAATCCAACATGCGATCATTTAATTCATGTGATGCCGGGATCAGCCGCTGTTCGCATTCCCCGGCAGAAAGGTGTCCGCTGACTGCACCATATCCAATTACCATCAGCATAATAATAAGGGGTGCAATTGCTTTGTTTTGTAGTATCATAGTATTGCTGTATTTACCCTAATCTGCCAGAAATGTTTTATTAAACGAATTATTTCGAATTACACGATTCGATAGCTATCGGATCAATAATGACAGCAATATAATTCTTGCAATCCGATATATGAATCGTATATGTAATTCGTGTTACTATTTTTGGCTATTTCACACTAAACATAACACTATTTATTTTTTGTTGGTGCAAGATGGCGAATAAATAATTAACCATACCGTCGAAATGCAGTGATCCCTAAAAAAATGCAACAAGATCCGGAACGATCACTACCCCCCATGATTACTTCTGTTGTTACAGGTATTATGCGGAGGTATATAGCCGAAGCTATTAAATGTTTAAAAATCTCTTCCCCAATTAATAGAAGACAAACCCATCCTTTATTATTAAAAGATTTTATATCTTCGTGGAGAAAAAGACAATGAATGTTTTCAAAGACCTGTGAATACGCAATTCGTGCGATGATCTTTATCGCACAAAAATCAAAGACCGGCAGGAAAGTGGGGATAAAAGAAATAGCGAACGCAATTGATGCTCCTGAATATTTTATAGCAAAAATTTTGCAGGAACTTGGCCGTAAAGGTCTTGTACAATCTTTGAAAGGACCTACAGGTGGCTTTTACCTGGAGAAAGAACCCTCAAAGTGTTCATTAGCTGATATTGTAAAAGCCATTGATGGGGATAATCTTTTTAATGGTTGTGGCTTAGGACTCAAAAATTGCTCTGAGATAAGACCTTGCCCTATCCACAATGAATTTAAAATAGTAAGAGACGAAATCCATAATATGCTTAAAAATGCCAGGATTGGAGAGTTCAGTAAGCAATTGGAAAACAATTCAATTTTTCTGACACGGAAATAATTTTTTTACGCTTAATAAAATATAATAGGTATTGATCTATTCTATTTTATTTTATCGGTTTAAAAGACAGCAAAATGCCGCAGCATTCCTTCATTGGCATGGATACCTATTCCTGGTTGTACAGCCTGGAGTTTTATTATCTGATTACGTATCACTAAATGAAAGAATAATAACTTATGAATGTTACCAAAGAAATAATGTCACTGGATGATATAAAAGAGCTGGTGGACACTTTTTATGACAAAGTAAGAAAAGATGAACTGATCGGCCCCGTATTTAATGAAAGGATCAGGGACCGCTGGCCACGCCACTTAGAGACAATGTACACCTTCTGGCAAACAGTTTTGTTGGGTGAGCATACTTATTTTGGAAGCCCGTTTCCGCCCCATGCTAATCTTCCTATATCACATAAACATTTTGAAAAATGGCTTGACCTGTTTACAAAAACTATTGATGACTTATTTACCGGTGAAAAAGCAACAGATGCAAAAGGGCGTGCCGCTAAAATGGCAGAAATCTTTGAATCAAAAATAGCATATTATAAAGATACATCTTCTTAAAAGCGTTCCTGGAAAAGAATATAAAACAGTTACACAGACTTTTTTATCGATTGACATACATCATAACAAATGCAACAGCTCTTAAAGGATCTTTAAGCGCGCATATAAGCAAACCCTGGGATATTTTATGAGCAAAAAACCTATTAAGAGAAATGAAAGCATAGTACGGCTTTCTAAAGATCATCACTTTGGCTTGTTGTTTTGTTGGAAGATAAGACAAGGGTTAAAAGGTGGAATTGCGGCCAGCCGTATTATTGACTATGTGCGGTATTTTGCGCCCGGTCTTTTGCTTCCTCATTTTAAGGAAGAGGAAGTTGTCCTGTTTGCATTGTTGGATGACGGGTTGGTAACAAAAGCAATTAAACAGCATAAAGAAATAAAAATGCAACTCGCTAAATTATCGGGCAATAGCGAAGAAATCTTAAAAAAGCAACTAGCGGAACTTGCCAACATGGTGGATAATCATATACGATTTGAGGAGCGTGAATTGTTTCCTCACCTGGAAATCAGGTTAAGCAAGGAACAACTCGCGGAAGCAGGCAAACAATTAAATGATCTGCATGCATTGCCAATGAAAGATGATTATGAAGATGAATTCTGGATCAAACGATAAATTATTAATTAAAATATCAATGTTAAAACAACGCTACAGCAACAACCAATATAAGGTAATAAAAATTTCAAATAACAGCGGTGAACAAATACCGCAACACAAAGCCGCATCCCATGCCCGTCTTATTGTGCAGCAAGGAACGGGAAAATAGTTCTCCCGGATAATGAAATAGAATTGCAACAAGACGCAACGGCAATTTTACCCGCTAATAAGGAACACAGCTTGCAGGCATATGATTTCATTTAATTAATGCATGTGTCCTATTTCCAACCGGGGCGGAGACCAAATTTTCATAAGTAGCATAACAATGCCTCGAAAATAAAATAAAAAGCATTGATCCGTTTTTAATAATTCTTTATGATCACTCATACCGGGGAATAAAGAAAGCTGGTGGCCCTGGAAACGGATAAGATCTATATTAAAAATTTTGATGACTGTAAAGGAATAATTGAGGGACCTGTGATTTACTCACAAATCCTTGCCCTTAAATTTCTTTAATGAAATAATCAATGGAATAGCGATCCAGGCTATTAATCCACAAAAAGAAAGAACAATCCCGGTACTATTTCCAAAAAATTCCCGGAAAACTGCCCCGGTATATCCCATAAGTGCCGAGATATCCATTTGCAGCAGTATTTGGACACGGCTAAGGTCTATGGGATTGAGAAAGCTCAGAAGAACCATTATTTTTTCAAGGGGATAGTCCTGGAACTGGAATAAGAAAAATAAAACCAATGCATCGAAAATCAAGGAGAAATATAGCCACAACAATATTGAGAGGCCGATACCTTTTGCTTTATCCCGCGTAAAGGCTGCGGCTAACATGGCTATGCTTACAAATACCACCGTTAAAAAAAGCCCCATCGTTATGATCATTATCCCGGTTGTATCTGCATGGTAAAGAAGAAGCGGAATTCCTATACCAATAACAAACGCCAGCGACAACGACACAGATAATCCTGAAAATACACTTAGCCAAATCGTTCTTCTTTTGAGCGGCTGGCTTACCAGCAGGTCAATAAACTCGGCGCTGTTATAAATGTAAATAGTGGAAAAAATAATACAGATAAGTGGAATGATAACCAGGATAATATTTAATAAACTAACCAATCCTTTTGCAGCATTATTTTCAAGATTAAAGACAGTTAGCGATGTCACGAGCAATAAAGCAGTATAAATCAATACAATTTTATTCTGAACAATATCCAGGATTACATATTTTACTATTTTTTTCATGCCGGCAGATCACGCATTATTTTTGCAATTGCATAAGATAATTTTTGTTCCCCTGTTTCTTCTTTCAACACCGAAAGTTTTTTCTGAAATAACAGCTTTCCCTCATGCATATAAAATACTTCTGTTATTAAATCATCCAGCTCACTTAAAACGTGCGATGTAATAAGTATTAATTTTCCGTTTTGTTTTTCTTTAATTATTTTTTGTTTTAATAATTCCGAAGATATTGGGTCAAGGCCTGCTGTAGGTTCATCAAGAATCAGAACATCGGGATTGAAAAGAAAAGCAAGGCTTGCACTAACCTTTTGGGTTGTTCCACCCGATAAGGTGCGCATTCTTTTATTCATGATACCCGTTAACCCGAAACTGGTTAGGAGTTCTTCATCATGCTTCTTTCCATCCGCCTTCCGGATGTCTTTCATCATATCTATCATATGAGCGATGGTCATATTCTCAGGATAACGCCCTATCTGCGGCATGTATCCGACCTGATTGCGGTACATCCATTTATGTGCAATCAATTTTTTATTGAAATAGACAGTACCGCTGTTGGGCACCACCATGCCAAGCAACGACTTTATTAAAGTAGTTTTGCCACTTCCATTAGGGCCTAATAATGCAACACATTCTCCACTTGAAAATGTAACTGATATATCATTCAGGGCTGTTAGCTTTCTAAATCTCTTTGTTAAATTTTTTGTAACGATCATAATGGCAACCTGGTCATTGAAGGTTTATCATCTTTTAAATTTTCAGGGGTGATCCCGGGCAATATCTTTTCGCTTTTATCAAGCAGGGAAACAATCAGGCTCCTGAAAAGCATAAGCGCAGCGGGATTGGCGTCAATGATCATAGAATACATACTCACAGGGTGATACGGCACATCCCCCGTTTTATCCCGGTTAAGATCGTACCCTTCATATTTATCCCAATAATTGCCATTGAAAGTATTTAGCACCAATGATCCGTTGGTGCCAATATCAAAAGTGTTCCCGGTAAAATTATTGTCGTAAAAGGCGTTGCTATCGCAACTAGCCTGGATCTTCACTGCCCATCCATTATCAGAAAAAGAATTCTTATAGAATTTAATACGGCTGCATCCTTCCATATGTATGCCGACAGTGTTTTTAGTAAAATGATTTCCTGAAATGTCACTATCGGTAATATCTTTTAACAAAATTCCATAAGCTGCATCGCCCCAGTTATTCAAAAAGAAATTGTTGTACATATGCATGTGATTCGTATACATTACCGCAACACCTGATTCATTTGTTTCAAAAATATTTGCAATATAGGTGTCGTGATGTGAAAACATAAAATGTATGCCATAGCGTATATTTTTGGTACTTATGTTTCTCCAGATTAAAGAATTCGTTACGAATTCAAAATACAATCCGTCACGGTGGCCCCGGATCTTATTTCCTATGATCAGTAAGCTATCGCTACGCCAGCAATGAATGCCATTACCGCTTTGAACCTCATTTTTTCCATAAGCACTGATCGTATTATTTTTTATAATACAGCTTTTGCTATTCTGTATGTAAATACCAAAATTCGTATCATCCAAAATATTATTTACTATCGAAACGAGGTAACTGTCGTAAATCATTATAGCGCCAATATCTTCTATTTCTGATCTTCCTGTGTGGCATAATTTAAAGCCGTCAACTTTCGCATTACTGGCTTTAATAGAAATAGCTGCAAATTTGTTTTCCCCGTCGAGCACCGGGAAATTAATCCCCTTTAAAATAATCGACTTCTGAATAAGGATATTTCTTTCTTTATAGATTCCCGCATCAACTAAAATAGTATCTCCTGCTGCGGCAAAGTCAATGGCTTTTTGTATCGATTGAAAGGGCTTTAATTTTCCAACAGGAATAGTTTTCCCCGTAGTGGATATTGCTGCGAAACAAGACAAGATCAATATTATTATGCCTGGAAACTTTTTCACCTATTATTCATTTAACAGCGCGACCCAGGCAACTTCTTCACCTTTAAACTTTTGTGCCACTTCTTTTAGTTTTTTTTTAGCTGTGAAGTTGGCAATGTTGCCGCCCATTGGTGAACGCAAATCATTACTTTTCAAAACAAATGCTTTAGAGGCTTCAATAAGATTGTGCGGCTCATCGAAATTGACAAGGCCGATTTCCTTAATTTCGCTTTTATCAATGGTGTTAGCTTTTCTAAATGAAAGCAAACAATGCATATCATCAAACTTGAAAACCTTTCCCTTTTTAGTAATTATTTCTCCTCCAAACCGATTATCAGTAATGGTCATCTTGCAAAAGCTGCAGCTATCTGTTCCCAACTTAATGGGTTCGGGGCCAGCATTGCAAGACATAGATCCAAATATTAAAATCGCTGAAATTGCTTTGACTGCTTTTTTTATCCTCGAGACAACGCCGTCTTTCTTTCTTTTATATTCCATAATTAAAATGGCTAATAATAGTAAGCCAACACTTACAAAAATCCATCCA
>JBDTLZ010000327.1:0-6453 GCA_039934515.1 Ginsengibacter sp. | reverse complement strand
TAGAGAACAACAAGTTTTCTTTTCCACTTATCGGAAAACCCGACATCGGCGGGCGTGGCCGCGGTGTAAAGAAGCTTGTTACTATTGACGATGTAATTGAGTATGCACAAAACAGCACGGTGGATTTTTTAATACAGGAGTTCGTCCCGTTTGAAAATGAAGTGGGCATATTCTATTACCGTTATCCAAATGAACGGAACGGGCATATTTCGGGCATTGTCCACAAAGAATTTTTAACGGTTGAAGGAGATGGTTCGTCCACAATAGAAGAACTGTTAAAAAAAGAAAAGCGTTTTATTTTACAACTCGCCACTTTGCGCAGAACAAATGAAGAAGAATTAAAAATAATCCTGGCCCATGGCCAAAAGTATTTATTGGTACCTTATGGCAATCATGCCAGGGGAGCTAAGTTCACTGATATCAGTTATCGGGTTGATCAGACGCTGACCGATTCTATTGATAAAGCCAGTAAGAAAATTGCCGGCTTTTATTTCGGACGTCTTGATATAAAGTATAACACCTGGGAAGAATTGCGCCAGGGAAAAAATTTTTCAATTATTGAGTTAAACGGGGCAGGCAGTGAGCCTACTCATATTTATGATCCCAAATATTCTATTTTCTTTGCGTGGAAAGAGATCATCAGGCATTTAAATATTTTATCGCGTATAAGCAGGATGAATAATTCAAATTCTAAAATTCCCTACATGAAGTTGTCTTCGGGCCTGCAGATGTTTAAGGACAATAGCCGCTATGAAAAAATATCTGCCAGTAATTCCAAACAAAACGCTATCTGTTTATAAGGGAATAAACGCTGCCGCAATATTCGGCAAATACCCGAGAAACTTGCGGCGACTATGCATTTCTTTTTATCCCGAGTTTCTTCATGCGGGCCTCGAGGGTTGTAGCGTTTAACCCCAAAATCTTGGCCGCCCCTTTTTCTCCACTTACCTTCCAGTTGGTTTTTTTCAATATTTCAATAATATGATCCTTTTCTACATCTTCTAATTTGTTCATGTGGGCTTTGCCACTGCCGCCGGTCACCTTTGTGAATGGAAGCCAGCCTCCTTCTTCCAAAGTAGTTCCCCGACTTAATATCATCGCCCTTTCAATAAGATTTTCCAGTTCGCGAATATTGCCGGGCCAGTCATACGCGGTGAGAATATCTATTATTTTAGGTGATACATTACTTATCTTTTTTCCGACCCTTGGCTCATGTTTTTGTAAAAAATGCTTAATCAGTAAGGATATATCTTCTTTTCTATCCCTAAGGGGAGGGCAGGTGATAGGAAAAACGTTCAGGCGGTAATAAAGATCTTCCCGGAATTCTTTTTTCTCAATGGCCTGTTCAAGGTTGCGATTGGTTGCCGCTATTACCCTTACATTGACCTTCATGTTTTTTGGATTTCCCAGTCTTTCAAATTCTCCCTCCTGTAGTACGCGAAGCAACTTGGCTTGTAATTCTACGGGCAATTCTCCAATTTCATCCAGGAAAATGGTGCCTCCATCTGCCAATTCGAAACGGCCAATCTTTCGTTCCATTGCACCTGTGAATGCTCCCTTTTCATGGCCGAATAACTCGCTTTCGATTAAATTAGCCGGGAGAGTAGCGCAGTTTACTTTTACCAGTGGGCGCTTGCTGCGGTTACTGATGTTATGAACTGCCCGAGCCAACAGTTCTTTCCCCGTGCCGCTTTCGCCCATGATCAAAACCGTTGCATTCGTTGAGGCAACCTGTTCGATTTGCTGTAATACTTTGTGGAAACTTTTACTGCGGCTTACAATCTCTTCAAAATTATTACTGTATTTTATTTCTTCCTGCAGGTATTTGTTCTGCGCCTGAAGTCGCGCCTGTTCCTGTTCCATCAGTACCTTATCAGTGATATCAATAAACATTGTACGCGTAAACTTCCCTCCAACATCAGGGTTTGACCACCATTGGATCCATATGGGCTGCTTATTATCTTCCCGCAATAGTTCCAATACTACACCACTGGTGTCAGTTCCCCGGCCGACGGATTCGAATGCCTCTCTCATACGTCGTTGTGCATCGGGAGTATTCGGGGCCATATTCTTTCCGTACATATAAGGAACCTGGTCGGGGCGCACCCCCAATATTTTCAAAGCCGTTCGGTTTGCCTTAATAAATTTGGAGTCGAGCCCTTCATGTACGTAGGCTATCGGGGCTTCCTCAAACAAATCACGAAAGCGCTCCTCACTTTCCTTCAAAAGAATCTTTAGGTCGGCATTTGCCTCTTTTAATTTTTCTTCTGCTTTTATCCTTTCAATTTCTGCTCCCGCCCGACCTGCAAAAATGCGGAGTATTGCGAATTGATTTTGATCATTCGACATCGGCACATTGTCGAAGGCCGCAATATTACCAATTACTTTACCAGAAGAAGGACTATAAATAGGAACCGCCACCCATGATTTTATACCTTTTTCGCGGGGAAATGTTTCTTCGAGTTTATCCGCGCAAAAAAAATCTTTTCCCTGCATTACAATTTCGCATGGTGTTCCCTTTGTGTCGTATTCAAAATTTTCCAATACTTCCTCCCTGTCCACATAAGAAAGCATGCGTAATTTGGTAACCTCATTTCCGGAGCAGGAGACAACCATTGAATACCGTACATTCAGAGTTATAGTTATAAATTTTGTGAGCTCTCTAAAATAATCTGCTCCCGTTACCGAAGCAGTGTTTTCTGAAATTGTGCGCAACAATTCCTCCTCCATTTTTTTCTTCCTGATATCGCGTACGATACTGCAGGTAATCTCCTGGCCTTCATATTCAATAAAATTACCCGTGATTTCCACGTCATACAGATATCCTGTCTTATGCGTGTGTTGGGCTTCAAACGTGAACTTTTTTTCTTTTTTTAATTGTTTCCAAAACTTTGGAAAATCTGCGACTATTCGTGAAGGATTTAAATCGAAAACGTGCAAGTTATTTATTTCTTCTTTGGTATAACCCGTCATTTGACAGGCCATATTATTCGCCCTAAATATTTTTCCTTCTGAGGTTATCCAGAAAACAGCTTCCTGCAGATTTTCGATGGTAAAATATGCAAGCTGTAAGTCCTTTCTAGAATCCTTTAATACAATATCCTTCATTGAGCAGGCAGTTAAAAGAAAATATTAATTTGCTTCTAAAATTAAGCAAATGCATTTAGGTAAGGAAATACTGTATTTTTTATTTGATTGCAATCTAACTGTAGTTGGTGTATTTATTTGTGTTTCAACCTTGATTCGCGTACGCGAGATTATTATTTAGAAGTTTTCCGGCTTAATACGCTTATAGAGCGGGACAAACGACCAAGCTCCTGGAGCAGAATTTTTCTAACCTATTTCGAACTTAACGCTTTGGGTTTTGCACTAAGTTCTGTCAATCCTGCTTTTGTCAAATGGTCGTCAGCAATGGCGCCCAATTCCTGTAAAGTTTCCTGGGGAATACTTTCCAGGAGATTGCCTGATTTATCATCATCTTTTAACATTAAGCCCCGCTTAATAACACTGTTTAGTAAGAGTACATTTTTCCGTGAGATCCTCATATCAATCTTCACAGTTTCATTCATGCCAGGGATACTTAATATAGTATCGTACACTTTGGCTACATCATTTGTTGTTAGCATAATATCCGCGTTTTAAATTTTTTTTACTTCAAAGCACAAATTTATTTGTAAGCCACTAAACCATCCTCATCAAAATATGGTGAGGATAGGTGCATGCCATGACGGTTGCTTAACTTCGTATCGGATTTGACTGAAAAGTGAAAATGAAAATGTGTAGTTATAAATTTCAGTGGAAAAAGGCTTTCTATTGAAGAAGCCAAGCAAAGAGACGTCGTAAATTATCTGGCCAAATTGGGGCATGAACCTTCAAAAATAAAAGGCAATGATTATTGGTATTCTTCGCCATTGCGGAATGAAAAAACACCTTCCTTCAAAGTAAACCGAAAGCTGAATCGATGGTATGACCATGGGCTTGGAAAAGGGGGAAATATTATTGATTTTGCGATCTTATATAACAACTGCACAATTGGTGAATTCCTGAACCAATTAAGCGGTCATTTATCTTTTCAAAAGCCCTTTAAAAAATTTGAAGAGAACCCACCTAACGGGAGCACAGAAGGCAAAATCTATATTGTCCAAAAAAAGCCAATTTCATCTTTAGTGTTACTTCGCTATCTACACAAAAGAAGGATACCGATGGACATCGCAGAGCGCTTTTGTGTGGAAGTTATTAATCGTTTAGTAACTTAGTCTGTATAAAATCTCTACGCTGCATATCTGATGTGGCTTTCATGGAAATATTTTTGCACTTGCTTTTTGTTATTTTTTCTTTTGTTCATAAAATCTTCTACATTGTATTTCATCTGAGCCTTGTTAATAGGGCGTTTCTTGCCTATTACATTTGTTTTCAAATCCTGGTTTACATATTCCTGTGGGTTCAACTCTGGACTATACGGTGGCAGAAAAAATAATTCAATTCTATCTTTATGTTCCTCTAACCAGGCATTTACCAACTTCGTTTTATGAGCCGAATGACCATCTACCACTAAAAGTATTTTGTACTGTTTGTACTTTATTAATTGGGTTAAAAAATTAATAAATATACCCCCATTAAATGTGCCATCCAATATCATAAATTCAACATGCCCTTTATTACTAATGGCCGATACCATGTTCAATGAAAAGCGTTGCCCTGTCTTTTTGATAACGGGTGTTTCGCCTTTTGGTGCATAACTTTTTCCTGCCTGGTGGTCACTTCGCATACCAACCTCATCTTCAAAAAATATAACGGCCCCTTGTTTTTTGGCTTTCTTTTTAATGATCGGATATTCTGTATCCAACCATTGTTGCACTCTCTTGGGGTCTTGCTCAAATGCTTTACTGATAGGCTTTTGAGGCGTATATCCCCACGATTTCAAATAGCGGCCTACCTGCCAACGCGATAACTCTATGCCATATTTTTCGAGTATCAATTGTTGTACCGCTTCTCTTGTCCAAAGACCAAAGGATAGCTTTAACTGGTCCGGCATTTTCTCTTTAATTAAGCGACGAACTTCAGCAGATTGTGTTCCATTTATTTTTTTGCCACCTTGTACTCCCCGCTTCTTTGAAGATATATTTCTTAATCCTTTTTCTTTATAGCGTTTCCATATTTTATGAACACCATCCAAACTCAAACCAAACAATTCGGCGGCTTTGCCTTGTGTGCCTTTCTTCTTTTTAAGAAAAGTAACTACCAGTAATCGTACCTTTTCTTGGGCATCTTTACTACCACGTTTTTTATTTGCCATTTGCAAATATACTAAATATATATTTAATACAGACTAATATATGCTCTGATTAATATATATGAAGTTAATGGCAAAAAATATTTTGCTATTGGCTTCAAAAATAATTCAGGTGGTTATGAATTACGTAACCCTTATTTCAAAGGAAGCAGCCCTCCAAAAGACATTACAACTTTGAACAACGGTGCCACCGAAGCAACCGTATTTGAAGGCTTCATTGACTTCCTTTCTTTCATGGCAATTCATAAAAATCAATCTCAAAATGCAACTGATTTTGTCATATAAAATTCGGTTTCCTTCTTTGAGAAAGCGAGACCTTATATGGAGCAGCATAATTCTATCAGGCTTTATTTAGACCAGGATACAGCCGGACAAAATTGCAGCAAGTATGCGCTTTCTTTAAATACTAAATATACCGATGAAAGTTGCTTATATCACCATCATAAAGACCTTAATGACTGGTTGGTAAATATCGGGAAAGCTCAAAAGAGAACTTTAAGACAAAAGCTCTGATTATTCGGTTTATAATAAGGTCAGGAGATACACTTCAACTTTACCATAAATATTTTAGAATATAATGACCCACTTAAGAAAATGCAAGATGATCGAAGTTCCGGAGTTCGCCTCTTTTCAGCAAACGGCCAGATGTCCGGTTGTATCACAACCGTTTTTGGCCGCCCTTACTCCAGAGTCGTGGGCCGGTGCTTTTCGAAAACTAGAAAATAATTTTAATACCAAAAATGATTAAGTGATGAGTGAACAAAACAACAATCGTACAAGGTGGTTGCACCTGCGTTTAACGCCTGTAGAATATGAAAAAATACACGGGCAATTTAGCAAAACAACCTGCAGAAAATTGAGTGAATATGCCCGCAAAATTCTGCTTGGTAAGCCCTTAATTATTACCACCCGTGACCAGTTTTTAGACGACTTTATGGCAGAGACCATAAGGCTTCGAAACGACCTTAATGGCATCGGAAATAACTTTAACCAGGTAGTAAAAAAGTTGCATACGCTGGATCAAATTCCGGAATTCAGGCAGTGGATAACTACCTATGAAATTGAGAAAAAAATCCTCGTTAACAAGATTGACGAGATCAAAAATCACATCCGAAAAATCGGTGAAAAATGGTTGCAGTAATCCAGACCGGGCACTCTAT
>JBDTLZ010000326.1:0-9787 GCA_039934515.1 Ginsengibacter sp. | reverse complement strand
AATTCACCTAATCCTCTTAACTTAACACAACTGCTCCACAAAATTGGTTCACGCGCTACGGTTGATTTACCAGGAAGACCTTTACGCTTTTTGCACCATGTGCACCAATAACCAGTGACTGTTCAATATCTGCCGTTTTGGAGGGACCAGCCAGAAAAACACCGTACCCTTCTTTATCAATCGTTATTTGTTGATACGCCTCATGCATATTCGCCACAATTTTTACCGGGTCCAGGACGATCACCAAATGCTGGCAAATGAATGGCAGCAACCGGTTTATGATCTTGCTTTCCTCCAGCCAGATGGCCCCGTTTTCGGCAACACCGAGTGTCCCGGCTATATATGCTATATCCACGGATTCCAGAAATACAGCCCCTGATGTAACGGTTACCTCATTATTAATGGAGCCCAAAACATCTATTGTATTGATAATCTGCAGACCATTTGCAACGCCTGTCTGCAGATCGCTCTTTACTGTTTGAATGTTATCTGCATTTATGACCGTTGCACCAATTGACTGCAAGATATTTTTGAACTGTTGCATAAGAGCAGAAGAGTCCTGTAACGCATCAATGTTAATCTCCGGCAATGGTGCCGGTGCAGGTTTGTTGTTTGCAATCGTTTCCAGTATCTTGTCCCTGCTGTTCATTTTTTATTTTTGATATACCAGCCGCGAAAACTTTGTTTGGGTGCCTGTGGCATTTCTCTTTGTTTATACCAGGGGTTAAAAGTTTTATTGGCGATCAATGACGGCAAAAAACGCATTACCCATCTCCCGGCTCTGCCGGCAAAGCGATATATCGATGGATGTGATAAAATAAATGACATGGCCTTCATACCGTTCTTTTTACCGGTGGTCACATATCCTTCTTTTGTCAATACCTGTCGCCATTTCCAAAGTTGTTCATGGATATCGATTTTTACAGGACATACATTACTGCATGAACCACAAAGCGTAGACGCAAATGGAAGGTCTGCATTTTCCCTCATGTTTAAATTAGGATTTAAAATAGCACCGATAGGCCCGGCGACAGCACTGTGGTAACTGTGACCGCCGCTTCTCCTGTAAACCGGGCAGGTATTAAAGCATGCGGCACAACGGATACATTTCAATGAATTTCTGAAATCGGGCCTTCCCAATTGCCGGGTACGGCCGTTATCCACTATAACAATATGCATTTGTTGCCCCGGGCGTGGCTTATGAAAATGACTTGAATATGTAGTAACCGGTTGCCCTGTCGCACTTCTTGCGAGTAAGCGCAAAAAAACGCCGAGATGAGCGGCCTTTGGAATAATTTTTTCGATGCCCATACAAGCAATATGGATACTGGCAGCATGTGCGCCCATATCTGCATTTCCTTCGTTGGTGCAAACAACAAACCCTCCTGTTTCGGCAATTGCAAAATTGATACCCGTGATTGCCAGTTGCGAATGTATAAATTTATCCCTCAAATGTATCCTTGCCGCCCCCGTTAGATATCCCGGATCGTTGTTCCCCTTTTCAGTATTCAAAAACTGATGAAATGTATTACTAACATCTTCTTTTTTTAAATGAATTGCAGGAAGTACAATATGGCTTGGATGCTCGTCTCTTAACTGCACTATGTATTCTCCCAGATCTGTATCAATTATTTCAATACCCATTCCGGCGAGGTATGGATTTAAATTGCATTCTTCTGTAAGCATGGATTTGCTTTTCACCACACGCGTGACCTTATTTTTACTGATCAGCGCCGCGATAATTTCATTATGTTCTTTACCGTCCGAAGCCCAATGAACCGTTATGCCATTTGCATTTGCTTTTGTTTCAAATTCAACCAGGTATTCGTCCAGCTTCGATAACGTATGATTTTTTATTTGCGAAGCATACTCCCGTAATTGTTCCCATTCAGGGATGCTTTGCGCTGCCCTGTCACGTTTTTCCCGTACGAACCACAATGTTTCATCATGCCAGTTGACCCGTGGTTCATCTTTATTAAATGTTACAGATAAAGCTGCATGGTCTTTTGTGCTTTGTTGCATTATCTTAAAAATAAATTAATTAAAAACAGGGGCCCTTTAGAAAAAGGGCCCGTTAAACAGCCTGAATTAGCCTGCTTATGAGAATTATTTTTTATTCCGGTCTTCTCAAACGGTGTTTAATATTTCTGCTATGTGTTTCACCTGTATGGGGCTTTTCTGCCTTTTTAGAATACCTTCCAGGTGCATGAGGCAACTAACATCCGTTGCTGTAATATATTCTACCCTATTTGCGGCGTGTTCAGTAAGCCTGTCTTTCCCCATTTTTACTGAAACCGCTTCTTCAAAAACACAAAATGTACCACCGAAACCGCAACATTCGTCCCATCGTTTCGGCATCAGTATTTGTAACCCTTTCACCATCTTTAATAACTTTTCCGGTTTTGAAAAAGGGGGTTCCATCAATTCCGACATGGAGGAAATGTGAAGACCCCTCTCTCCGTGGCAACTCACATGAAACCCAACTTTATGCGGAAAATATGATTCAAGATTTTCAACCTTTAAAATGTCAACCATGAATTCTGTCAATTCATAGATGTGATTGCGAATGTACAAAGCGGCAGCTTCATTTTCATCATGAAGATGTTCTTTAATGTGCAACACACAACTTCCGGAGGGAGACACAATATATTCTACACCTGAAAAATTCCTTACGAAGTTCTTATCACATCCTTTGGACATCACGGCGAAGCCACTGTTTGCCATAGGCTGGCCGCAACACGTTTGATCCAAAGGAAAAGCCACTTCACAACCCAGGCGTTCCAGCAACTGCAGTGTAGCAATGGCCACCTGCGGATAAAACTGGTCGATATAACATGGTATAAATAAACCGATTTTCATAACCTGATTTTCAAAAACACAATCCCTAAGCCGGGGGATCGGTTTCCAAAGAAATATTTTTGCAATTTTCTGAAATAAACCTCCAGTTGTCCGCCGATAGTCCCACCCTGGAATAAACCTTTTTGGTCATTATTGCACCCCTGCCTTTAGTGTTGCGTATCTGTACTTTGCCTGCTTATTAATTTTTTATAAAGAGCGATCTAAATGAACATAACCACCATCTACATGAATTAATTGCCCGGTAGTATGGCTCGATCTTTCCGACAAAAGGAAGGCGGTCATATTGGCGATCTCTTCTTTAGTGGTCATTCGTTTCCCCAATGGAATGCGGGCGGTAATTTCTTCTAACTTTTCGCCAGGATTTGGTAAAGTCTGTATCCATTTTTCATACAGCGGGGTCCAGCACTCAGCTACTACAATTGCGTTTACCCGTATGCCATATTTAAGCAATTCCACAGCCCATTCTCTTGTTAAGGCATTGCGGCCGCCATTGGCAGCAGCATAGGCTGAGGTATTTCCCTGGCCGGTTTCTGCTGTTTTGGAAGTAATATTTACAATGGACCCCTTTGACTTTTTCAATTCCGGTAATGAAAGCTGTGCCATTAAATAATAATGAACCAGGTTTTTATGCAGGCTTTCCATAAAGCGTTCATAGCTTCCATGTTCCAATCCCACCCCATCGTTTTGACCCGCATTATTCACCAATCCTTCAATTCTGCCGTGCTTTTCTAACACAGCTTTTACCGCTTTTTCACTTTCTTCGGGATTATTCAATTCCGCAGCCACCTGGAAAATTTCCGGGCCAACGCCCCTCAGTTCATTTACCAGTTTCAAATTATCTTCCTCGCTTCGCCCGACGATTACGGGGATGGCACCCTCAGCAAGCAATACCCTCACAATGCCTTCACCAATTCCTTTCGCACCACCTGTTACAATAATTACTTTGTCTTTTAATTGCAGATCCATATTTATAAATTATAAAAGTTAATTGCATTTTGCCCGAAAATATTATCCTGTTCATTTTGTGTAAAAGATGAAAAATAGGCCCTGGCAACATTTACTACCTCGCTATATGCTGCAGCCACCAGGCACACCGGCCAGTCCGACCCATACATAATACGATCTGTTCCAAAAGTATCCACAACAACATCTATATAAGGAAAGATGTCTTTCTCGCCCCACCCTTGCCAGTCAGCTTCTGTGACCATTCCTGATATTTTACAATAGACATTTTCATACTGAGCAAGCTGCTGAATATCTTCCTTCCATTCATTTATTTTTTTGGCCTTAATATATGGTTTTGCCAGGTGGTCAATAACAAATTGTTGCGCCGGCAATAATTCTACCAACGCTTTTGTATATTTCAGCTGGTCAGGAAAAATAAGAATATCATAGGTAAACTCAAATTGCTTCAACGCCCTGATGCCGTTAATGAATTGAGGTTTCAACATATGTGCCCGGTCTTTTTCTCCCTGGAGAATATGACGAAACCCCTTCAGCTTTTCAAACTGTTTATAATATGCCAACCGTGTTTCAATAGTTTCCGACTCCAGGTCAATCCAGCCAACCACCCCCTTTACAAAATCGTTTTGTTTTGCGAGTTCCAGTAAAAAGGAAGTTTCATTTTCTGTTTGATCCACCTGCACAAGTACACATCCATCAAAGTCATTTCTTCGCAGCACCGGCAGCAGGTCTTTCGGAAGAAAATCTTTCCGGATAGCGGACATGTCGTCGCTGATCCAGCCGTGTTTTACCGGCTCATAGTTCCAGAAATGCTGATGGGCGTCAATTTTTAGCAGTGATTCGGCAGCCACCGGTTTTGATTGCGGCATATTAAACGAATTTCCTTATTTCAATTTAGTGATAACTTACAACTTTCTGCCTGGAAGTTCCTAAACCTTCTATCCCTAATGCCACAACATCACCCGGTTTTAAAAATACTTGCGGATCCATTCCAAGACCAACGCCGGCCGGGGTTCCCGTTGAGATCACATCACCGGGTAACAAGGTCATAAACTGGCTTACATAAGAAATAAGAAAAGGTATTTTGAAAATGAGATCAGACGTGTTTCCATCCTGCATGGTGTGATCGTTAACGGAGAGCCATAAACGCAAATTATTGATATCTTTTATCTCATCAAGTGTAGCCAGGAAAGGGCCAAGAGGTGCAAAAGTATCACAGCTCTTTCCTTTTACCCACTGCCCGCTTCTTTCCAATTGAAATTCCCGTTCACTAAGATCATTGTGTAAACAAAAGCCTGCTATATAATGCAACGCTGCGCCCTCTTCTACATAAGAAGCCTTTTTACCTATTACCACAGCCAGCTCTACTTCCCAATCTGTTTTCTTAGAATTTTTGGGGATAACAATGTCATCATTTGGCCCTGATAAGGCGGTGGTGGATTTAAAAAAAATAATAGGTTCTACGGGAATAGTTGCTTTAGCTTCTTTTGCATGATCAGCATAATTAAGCCCTATGCAAATAATTTTTGACGGACGCGCTACCGGGCTTCCGAGGCGAACATCTTTTGAAATTGACGGTAGTTTGTCTTTATTTAATTCAATAAATTTTTGCAGCCGATCCAATCCATCTGCTTCAAAAAAATGTTCATTATAATCTTCTCCGAAAGATGAAGCATCGTAATATTCATCATTAATCACAATGCCGGCTTTTTCTTTATTTATTTCACCGAAGCGTATCAGTTTCATGGCGTTTATTTTTTATTACGTGATCCAAATTTATCGCAGGTGTTTATCCAGCAATCGGGAAAGAATTTTTACCTGTAACATGTTTAAAAAACTATGGATTTTAAAGCGGGAATTAATATCATTAAAAGATCAATTATTAAGATTCGTGGCGCCACCATCAATCGGGTAATCACAACCGGTAACAAAAGAAGCTTCATCCGAACACAAGTACAATATCAAACCCGCAATTTCTTCCGGCTTTGCCATTCTTCCAATGGGTTGTGTCTTCGATAATTTCTCAAACATTTCTGCTTCCCGGCCCGGATAATTTTTTTTAATGAAACCATCCACAAAAGGTGTATGCACTCTCGCAGGCGAAATGCAATTGCAACGAATTCCTTCATGAATATAATCTCTTGCAACTGATAGGGTCATTGAATATACAGCACCCTTGGTCATAGAATAGGCAAAACGATCTGGCAGCCCGATATTACCTGCAAGGGACGCAACGTTGAGTATGACCCCCGCTTTATTTTTTTTCATCATAGTAACAGCGGCCTGCAAACAGTTATACACGCCTTTTACATTAACCTGGAATAAGCGGTCCATATCAGCTTCTGTGGTAGTTTCCACGTTTCCGATATGCGAAATACCCGCGCTGTTTACCAAAATACCAACCCTGTCGATCTTGTTAAAAATTTCTTTTACCTGTTGCTGGTTGGTAACATCACATACCTGGGGCACCGCATTTCCACCAGCATCCTGTATTTCTTTTACCGTTGAGTTGCAGGCATCTTCGTTCAGGTCGAAAATATGAACTACCGCGCCCTGCCTGGCGAAAAGCAATGCCACAGCTTTTCCGATGCCGCTGCCGCCACCCGTAACTGCTGCTATCTTCCCGTTTAATGTAAACATGACTTTTTATACAATTTATCTGGTTAAAGAGAAACACCTCGTTTCCATGGAATAAAATCGTCCTGGCCCAGTAACACTGCTTTGGGGATCACCTCACCACTGGCCGCTTTAATACAATATTCAAGGATCTCTTCACCCATCTTTTGAATGGTTTTCCGGCCACTGATAATATCGCCGGTGTCAATATCAATGATATCGCTCATTCGTTTTGCCAGTTGCGAATTGGTCGCAATTTTTATAGTGGGAGCTACCGGGTTACCGGTAGGGGTTCCCAGGCCCGTTGTGAATAATATCAAGGTCGCTCCTGATGCAGCTTTGCCTGTGGTGGCTTCCACGTCGTTGCCGGGCGTGCATACCAAATTCAACCCGGGTTTAACTGCAGGTTCTGTATAATCGAGTACATCAGTAACCGGCGAGGTTCCACCTTTCCGTGCCGCACCTGTCGATTTAATAGCATCGGTTATTAAGCCATCTTTAATATTACCCGGCGAAGGATTCATATGAAAACCTGAACCTACTTTTTTTGCCAGGTCATTGTACGACTCCATAAGGTCAATAAATTTTTTTGCAACGTTTTCTGTCACACACCGGTCTATAAGATTCTGCTCGGCACCACACAATTCCGGGAACTCTGCCAACAATACTTTCCCGCCCAAAGCAACCAGCATATCAGAAGCATAACCAACAGCAGGGTTTGCTGAAATACCACTGAAGCCATCGCTGCCTCCGCATTTAACACCGATGGTCAAAGCACTTAGCGGCATCGGCTCCCGCCCGATCTTATTGATTTCTGCCAGGCCCAAAAATGTCTTCCTGATCGCTTCACCTATCATTTGTTCCTCGCTCTGAGACTTTTGCTGTTCCAAGATATACAAAGGTTTCTCAAATGAAGGATTGCGCTTTTTAAGATCATTTAAAAAATCTTCCACCTGTAAATTCTGGCAGCCCAGGCTCAGAACAGTAACACCGCCCACATTTGGATGGTCAGCATATGCAGAGAGCAACAAACTCAATGTAGCAGCATCCTGCCTGGTGCCACCACAACCACCGGTATGGTTCAAAAATTTTATTCCATCGACATTCTTAAACAACCGTTCCTTTCCATGTGCGGAAGAACTCAGATCAATTTCAAAAAGATCTTCGCCATTCTCATAGGCGTTGATTAATTGACGGGTAAATCCATTGTACTTATCCGAGAGGGCATAACCCAGTTCCTTGTTCAGGGCTTCACGGATAACGTCAAGATTCCTGTTCTCGCAAAATACTGTTGGGATAAATAGCCAGTAATTTGCAGTGCCAGCTCTTCCGTCTTTCCGTTTATAGCCATTAAATGTGCGGCCAATAAAATTTGAAACATCAGGTTTGTGCCATTGATAGTTAAATCCCCTGTAAGCATATGAGCCCGCTGCATGTTTTGTGTTGTCTGTCGTCATCAGGCCGCCTTTCGGAATATCATACTGGACTTTTCCGACCAGGGCGCCATACATGATAACATCTTCGCCTGCACGCATGCTATTAATGAAAAATTTATGCTTGGCCGGTATATCCTGGGATAAAGTGAGTTCTTTATCTTCGAAAGACAATGAGGTTCCTGCGGTGAGGCTTTTTAAGGCAACGAGCACATTATCATCCGGGTGAATTTTTAAATAAGGTATTGTGTCATTTGTTGTCATCATACATTTTCAGAAGTCTTTAAGTTCAAAAATTTTATTCATAAGGATCCATTTCTCGCCTTCGGGAGCACCCTCCAATGGTTGCTGGTATTTCCAAGTAAACTCCTCCCATTCTTTCACTTTCGCATTACCTGCATCTGCCAGTCTCTTCTTTTCAAAACTAAAATCATCGCTTACCTCCATTATCATGAACATCCGTACACCATAGCGATAAATCACCATATTCTCTATCCCGTCAGCTTTTATAAAATCTAATATTTCAGGCCACACTGCTTTGTGAAGTGCTTCATATTCTTTTATCAGTTGCGGATCATTTTTCAAATCAAGTGTTAAACAATATCTTTTCATTGACTTTATTAATGGGTTAATGCAATAGATACCCTGGCATCGCCGGCATCACGTTTTTGTGTGAGTGCAAATAATAATACAATCACAAAACAAGCCATCGGCACTACATAAGACAATTGTATATTACCGCCGGTGGCATCTGAGATACGGCCCATTATTAACGGGAAAAAAGCGCCCCCAACTATTGACATTACTAAAAATGATGCAGCGATCTTGGTTTCTTCTCCTAAACCTTTTATTCCAAGCGCAAAAATAGTCGGGAACATGATGGACATAAAAAATGGTACAGCCATCAACGTAAATACTGCTGTTTGTCCCCTGGTAAATACCGCAACAGCTAGTAAAATAATATTGATAACCGAATACAGTCCAAGCAGGCGTTCCGGCCTGATATATTTCATGAGAAAAGTACCGCTAAAACGACCGACCATGAAGCCAACCATTGCTATATAACCCCACCAGTAAGCGGCTTGCTTTTCAGGAAGGTCCATCGTATATTTTGAAAAACGAATAAAAAAGCTGCCAATACATACCTGTGCACCCACGTAAAAAAATTGTGCAATTACCGCCCATTTAACCTGTGGTATCTGCAATACTTTAAAGGAGAAAGATGATTTTGTATTTTCATGCACAACCTCGCCCTCCGGCAATTTTGAAACAAAAAACAGTCCGAACAAAAGAGATACTCCCACTGCAATTATCAAATAAGGAATTTTAACTGTATCTGCTTCAGATTGTAAATAACTATCCAACTGGCCATTAACAGCCATTTGTTTTAATTCATCGGTGGAGTGTTCAACACCCGACAATATAAACTGCCCGCCAAGTATAGGTGCCATGAATGCACCGACTCCATTGAAAGATTGCGCAAAATTGAGTCTTCTTGCCCCACTTTTTTCATCACCCAGTTTCGCCATATAAGGATTGGCTACTGTTTCCAGGAAGGTTGCTCCACTGGCTATCACGAATAATGCCACCAGGAAAAAAGTATAATTCCTGGTAGCAGCTGCAGGCAAAAAAAGTAATGCGCCCAATCCATATAAGAAAAGTCCGAATAAGATTCCTTTTTTGTATCCATACTTGTGCATGAACCATCCCGCCGGAAGCGCAATAGAAAAATATCCAAGGTATACAGCGGTGTCGATAAAAGCTGATTGTGTATCTGTGAGCTGGCAGGCCTTTTTTAAATGAGGAATGAGGATGGGGTTAACATTATGAAGAAAAGCCCATAGAAAAAACAAAGAGGTTACCAAAATAATAGGCACTATGTAACTGCGGTTGTTATTCATGAATTAAAATTTTGG
>JBDTLZ010000325.1:0-10609 GCA_039934515.1 Ginsengibacter sp. | reverse complement strand
GGTTAATAGTCGCCTGTACAAATAGTTAAAGTACTGGTTTATTTTATAACCCTGCTTATCAAATTTGTATTCGTAAAATTTATGCTGTGACAAACCATATTGCTACCGTTATACTTCAAAAATAGTTTCAAATTAAATGATAAAGAGTGGCTTATTATTTTAATAGGGTAGCAGCCTTTGCTCTATTGATGAAGTGTTTATAAGTTTTTTAATTCAAAAATAAGAAGTTGGGTCCCGGTGTTTTGTTGCCTTTCAATCTTAGAAAACATGTGCAGCCCCAAATTGAAGAGCGCGCATTTATTTTTCCCGACCTGAAATTATCAACAACTAACGCAGAAAATCCGGGGCATAAAAAATATCGTCAATTGAAACGGGATTGTTTTCTTGACATTAACTACGTTTCAACAAAATATGCGGAGATATACCAGTATGTTGGTGATGAAATTGTGTTAGCCTGGTTGGTAAATGAAAGAATGAATATGGCAGCGTGTTTTGATTTTGATTTTGATTGCCAAACTGTGTTTAGAAACAGAGAAAGCTATTATCAAAACAATTACGGATTACTCCAGGGTATAAAGCAGTTTTCCATAGTGGAATAGCTACCTGTGTTGAGGTAGGAGACGACGGGAAATTGCTTATCATGGTGATACATTGAATGTCGCAGCCCGAATACAGGTAAAGTGCAATGAAAACAATGCCGATATTATCTTTACATCCTTAGTGCAGGTAAGAATAAATTTAATGCATATGCATTTGAAGAAACAGGCAATGTACTTTTAAAAGGGAAAATGAAACCTGTATTAATGTATAAAATCAACGGTGCCTCAAACTCAAAAAGCCCTGTAAGACAATGTTCACAAGGCTTTATAGAAAATAAGCGTACCACGTACGGGATTCGAACCCGTGATTCCTCCGTGAAAGGGAGGCGTCTTAACCCCTTGACCAACGCGGCAGGTTTTTATTAAGGGACGGCAAAGATAGCCTTAGGCTATTTTGCAGCCAAATTTTTTCTTCTTCTATTAAATTGCCGGTGAATGGAAAACAGAACGCCTGTTGCTTAGAATTTGGGACAAGGAATTCCCTTGAATTCAGCAGGCCGCTTGATATAGATAACCGAGATTTCCATGCCGCCACGGCTTTGGGAACCAGCTTTTAAAGCAGACACATTCACGTCATAACTCGCGCCGATCCTGAGCCCGCCAAATTCGAGCCCAAAATAGGGGATGATCGCGTCGCCAATACGATACCACGAACCGATATATACATTGGTGGGGCTTGAACTTTCGGGATCAACTGCTGCTGCAAGTGCAGCTCCTATATTTGTTTCTGACGCTTTATTTTGCAGTTGGTAAATGCCACTGGTGTGCAGGGTTAGTATTTCTGATACCGGGAAATATCCGCCGGCACTAATAGTGGTTCGTGTCGCAATATTCCAGCTACCACCCTTAAAACTCTCTTTTGGGCGGTTGATATGATACATGGATGCACCAAAATAAAAATTATTACTTTCATTCGTGGATCCTGAATATAACAACCCGGCGTTTACATCAAAATAGTTGATATTTAGATTATTATTATTATAAACTTCCTGTGTAACCCCTGTAAATCCAAACGGCGTTAACATATCCTCATAAAAAAGTTTACTGTTATCTAAACGCTTTTGCCCATAAGTTCCCTGGAAACCAATACCAATCTGCTGAAAGCCATCTTCATCCAAAGCTTTGTGGTAAGAAGTTGACAGGCCTATATAATTATTGGTGAGGATACCCCCTCCCGCTTTATCTGTCAATGCAAGGATGCCAACGCCCCAGGTGTCATAGTCCGGGAGCTTCTTTTTCATAATTGCGAAATCGACGCTTAAAGTAGAGGTAGTGTATACGTTATTGAAGGCTGGCCATTGATTCCGGTAATTGCCTGCTACTCTCAGTGTTCCGTTAAATTTTCCGGTAAGTGCAGGATTTAAAGTGAGTGGCGATGAAAAAAATTGTGAGAAGTGCGGATCCTGTGCTTTTACAAAAAAAGAAGAACACATTAGGATACATAAAATAGCAGGATTTTTTTTCATCTATAGCAAAAGTTCTGATTTCTAAAGATAACGCTAATTTTTAATTCAGCGTATGTTTCGTGGCCAAACAAGCAAAATTAAGACCTCGTTTTTACAAAAAACCCTGCATAAAGCGAGGGTATTTAATATTGGGAATAACTTGATTTACATCTGTACTTTTACACCAAAAGCGAGGTCACCGGCATCACCAAGACCGGGAACGATATATCCTTTGGCGGTTAATTCATCATCAATATCTCCGCACCATATGACCGCCTTAGGCTCCGCCCGCAAAATGTATTCAAGGCCTACGGTACAAGCGAGGGCACACACGATATGAATTTCCGAAGGACTACCCTCTCCCCGTATAAACTGGATGGTTTTTACAAGCGATGCACCGGTCGCCAGCATGGGATCGGAAATTATTACGACCCTGTTCTCCATTTCAGGACAGCTTATATAATCCAGGCTTATATCATAACTTCCATCAGGATTGTGTTTACGGTAAGCGCTAATAAATGCATTATCGGCTTTATCAAAGAAATTAAGCAGCCCATTGTGCATGGCAAGCCCTGCACGCATAATAGTTGCCAGCACCGGTTGATTTTCCAAAACCCTGCACATTGATGTACCCAGCGGTGTAGTCACTTCTTTTTCAACCCATGATAATTTTTTACTGATTTCATATGCGCTGACCTCTCCTATTTTTTCGAGGTTTTTCCGGAATCTCATCCTGTCTTCCTGGATCTCAACGTCTCTCAACTCACTTAGCCAGTTGCTCACCAGCGAATGATTATCACTAAGATTAATTACCATTATTTATATTTTAAATTGATTGCAAAGGTGCGGCCCCAATACTTAAAGTTATAATTTTGAACAAAACTAAAATCTAAATTTTTAAAAAGACAATTAATTCCGGCTATGATCTATAAAGTAATTGGAGCGATGAGCGGCAGTTCACTCGACGGGCTGGATATCGTTTTTACAGAATTTCAGGAAATTGCGGGTAAATGGCACTATGAAAACAGGTGTGCTGATTGCCTGGAATATACTGCTGGGTGGAAACAAAAGCTCATGGGTTCGACAAGGCTACCTGCAATAGATTACCAACTGCTCCATACAGATTATGGCAGATTTATCGGGCAAAAAATTAATGAATTTATTGAAGCCAATAACCTGCACCACCAGGTGAGTATGATTGCTTCCCATGGCCATACCACCTTTCATCTACCGGAAAAAAAAATGACGCACCAGCTTGGCGATGGAGCTGCTATTGCTGCTGAAACAGGGCTTCCTGTCGTTAGTGATCTACGCTCGATGGATATTGCATTTGGCGGGCAAGGCGCACCCATTGTTCCGTTGGGAGAAAAATTATTATTTACCGACTACAATTATTTTTTAAACATTGGAGGTATCGCTAATATTTCCTGCAATAAAGCAGGCGAAATAATCGCTTACGATATATGCCCGGCTAACCGGGTTTTAAATATGATTGCCAATGAAAAAAATCTTGAATATGACGATGAAGGAAAAATTTCCTCATCGGGGCAAATACATAACGAATTACTGGGGAAATTAAACACCCTCGGATATTATAAACAACCTTATCCCAAATCCCTTGCAAATACTCTTGGCACCGAAACTATATTTCCGCTTTTAAAGTCTTTTACTATCAACTTCGAGGATGCCTTGTGTACTTACACAGAACATATCTGTAACCAGATAAAAAATGCACTCCGGCTATTCAGACAGGATGATGTTCAAAAATTATTTATAACAGGCGGCGGAGCTTTTAATAGCTTCCTTATTGAAAGGCTCCGGGAAAATTTACAGGAAATTAATTTTGAGTGTTTTATCCCGGAAGATAATGTGGTTACCTATAAAGAGGCCCTTATTATGGGGCTATTGGGAGTATTGCGCTGGCGTGAACAATATACGGTTCTTTCTTCTGTAACAGGCGCTTCGCGCAATAGCATCGGCGGAGCTTTGTGGCTGGGTACCGAAGCGTAATAACTGGCCCTGGCCCATTTCAATTATTTAAGTTTTTTCATCATTTGATATTACGGATCATGGTGGGCTTAATAAGTTTTACAGCCTGTTCCGGGCGATACGTTTGAAGATTGATCTCATTGGTTTTTAACTTTTGAAGCAGTTGAGTTTCAACCTCAACTCTTGCCTTTGCCTTAGATTGTATATCGATCGCACTATCGATTATTATCATGTGCGTAGAATCGTCAAAACTTATTCCATAATTTTTAATGTCGTCAGATTTAAAGTCCCTGCTAAGATTGAGCACTTTGTAGCCATCATCTTTATTGAATATACAAAGTGCTTTTGGCAATACTGGCTTACCTTTTTGCAATTCAGCATTAAAATTCATTGCAAACTCACCGGTTTCATAAAAACTCGTGCCGCTTTCATCAAAAAAAACTTTGGTTTGTTTGGGAGAAGAGGATAGAATATTTCCTTTCATCACCCATTCCTGGTGATCGCTTGCGGTGTTTTCAAGTTGCTTTATTTTTTCATTCTGTTGTTCTATTATTTTTGCCTGGTCACTTTTGAGGAGCGGGAAAAAAACTGCGATAGCAGTTATCACTAATAAAAAATATCCCCCAAATGCCCCGGTCAGTTTAATATTTAATCCTTTAAAAGGCCCATCTACATTGGTTTTGGAAGGAAGAAATTTATACAGCAAAAAAGCCGGAATCAATGGAAGCAGTAAAACTGCAGTAAGCACATATATGAAAGTATAAGTGGCGCCCATAAGAATTGTTTGTATAAATTTACAGCGGTCTTTTTCTATTTGCAATAATTCAGGATAATTTTTAACATGTCGTATCAGTATAAATTATTTCCTTGCGATAAATTTTATTCAATGAAGCGTTTGTTGGCGTTATCTTTTACATCCTCAGTGATCCTTTTTTCCTGCAGTGGTGGTGATATACAAATAAAAACCACCGAACAGGAAAGTTATAA
Source organism: Ginsengibacter sp. (assembly GCA_039934515.1). Classification (GTDB taxonomy): domain Bacteria; phylum Bacteroidota; class Bacteroidia; order Chitinophagales; family Chitinophagaceae; genus Ginsengibacter. The sequence goes on along the minus strand of JBDTLZ010000325.1, from coordinate 5,589 downwards.
GATCACAAAAGAATCCCTTCTTAAAAAAGAAATTAAAAATCCCAAAGATTTTTTACTTGTGGATGGCCATGACAAGCGAAACCTTCTCGGACAAACTGTTGTAAAAGGAACCATTTCCAACCGGGCAACCGTGGCTATATTTAAGGATGTAAGTATAAAATTATCCTTTTATAGTAAGACCCATACTTTATTGGAGACCGATAAGGAAACAATATTTGAAGTACTACCCCCAGGCACATCGAAAAATTTTAAAACAAAATATTTTTCACCTAAAGGGACCGATAGTGTTGCGCTTGAGGTACTTGGTGCTAAAATAGTAGAGGATTAATTCAACTTTATACGCGCAATTATAATAAAAAGTAAGAGGTTTCCGACCAGAAATCTCGGGTGCATTCCAAATTCCTCCTGCTCAGGGAGCAACAAAAGCAGTATAACAGGTAAGGGTCGAAGGTTAGTTAAATATCTTAGCGTTTTAAATCAAAAACAGCCACCCTTGCTATTGGCAAATACTTCCTGCTGCAAAGCGTACTCGGGACTTCCACCCTATAGCTGATATACATGCCTGATACATTAAAAAAAGGAGCAAGATTTCTCTTACTCCTTAAATATTATCATTGGCACATTGGCAAATTAGCTAATCAGCCCGTTATTCTTCTTCATCAAAAGCCATCGCTTCCTTCGCTGTCATCAGTAACTCATATTCTTCCTTGCTGCCGACGATCATATTCTCAAACTCTCTCAATCCTGTTCCTGCAGGTATCGGGTGACCGGTAATTACATTTTCTTTCAAACCAAGCATGGTATCTGTCTTGCCCTGTATAGCTGCAGATGATAATACTTTGGTTGTTTCCTGGAATGAGGCTGCAGATATCCAGCTCTGGGTACCAAGCGATGCTTTGGTAATACCCAGCAACAACGGCGAAGAAGTTGCAGGCCTCGCATCGCGAAATTCAACAACTTTTTTATCGGCACGGCGAAGAACAGAATTTTCTTCCCTCACTTCACGCAGTGTAACAATTTTACCCGGGCGCATCTTTGTACTGTCGCCGGATTCAGTTACTACTTTCTTATCGAATATCCAATCGTTTTCTGTGTTAAAATCATACCTGTCTTCGGTATCTCCTTCAAGGAATTTTGTATCGCCTGCATCTTCAATGGTTACTTTACGCATCATCTGCCGCACAATAACCTCAATATGCTTGTCATTGATTTTTACACCCTGTAAACGATACACTTCCTGGATTTCATTCACTACATATTCCTGAACTGCAAACGGCCCCTTGATCGAAAGAATATCTGCAGGCGCAATTTGCCCATCAGATAAAGCAACACCAGCCTTAATAAAGTCACCGTCCTGTGCAAGTATCTGTCTTGTAAGTGGAACAAGGTATTTCTTTACAACACCATCCCTCGCTTCTACAATGATCTCCCTGTTACCACGCTTGATATTTCCGAAGGAAACAACACCGTCAATTTCAGAAACCACAGCCGGGTTACCAGGATTTCTTGCTTCAAATAGTTCTGTCACACGCGGCAAGCCACCGGTAATATCCCTTAGCTTTCCTAAAACCCTTGGTATCTTCACAACCACCTGTCCGGACTTCACGTCTTCACCTTCTTCCATGATTATATGTGAGCCAACCGGAAGATTGTAGCCCTTTGATTCTTTTTTTCCTTCGATAAGCAGCGAAGGGATACGTGCCTTATCTTTAGTTTCAATTACCACTTTTTCCCTGTGGCCTGTCTGTTCATCGGCCTCTTCACGGTACGTGATGCCTTCAACGATATTTTCAAATTTTACACTTCCATCAATTTCAGAAACGATAACATTATTGAACGGATCCCATGTGCAGATCACTTCACCTTTCACTACTTTCTGCCCGTCTTTTACATTTAATGTTGCACCATAGGGAACGTTATTGGTGATAAGCAAACGGTCATTTTTCACATCCATGATCCTTACTTCACCTGTACGCCCGATAACAACTTTTGTTTTTTCACCCGTGTTACTAACGGCATCGACTGTACGCAATCCGTCGAACTGAACCGTACCATCGAACTTTGCCATCAACGTAGATTCTACAGAAGCTGAGCCTGCCACACCACCCACATGGAATGTGCGCAAAGTAAGCTGTGTACCCGGCTCGCCAATTGACTGGGCCGCAATGATACCAACAGCATCACCTTTTTGCGCCGTGTAACCAGACGCAAGGTTTTTACCATAGCATCTAACGCATACACCACGACGGCTTTCGCAGGTAAGTACAGAACGTATCTCGACATTTTCAACACCTGCCTCATCAATGTCATGGGCAACTTCTTCTGTTATAATACCACCGGCTTCTACGATCAAGTCATCAGTAAGTGGGTTATAAACATTGTGCAGCGATGTTCTACCAAGGATCCTGTCGTATAAAGGTTCGATAACATCTTCATTATCTTTCAATGCTGAAGTAGCGATACCTCTCAACGTGCCACAATCCTCTTCATTAATAACAACGTCCTGGGCAACATCCACAAGCCTCCTCGTTAAGTAACCGGCATCTGCAGTCTTCAAAGCTGTATCTGCAAGGCCTTTCCGGGCACCGTGGGTAGATATAAAATATTCCAATACATTCAGTCCGTCTTTAAAATTGGACAGGATCGGGTTTTCAATAATTTCACTTCCCGTGCTACCCGATTTACGCGGTTTCGCCATCAAACCCCTGATCCCGGCCAACTGTTTAATTTGTTGTTTGGATCCCCTCGCACCCGAATCAAGCATCATGTAAACAGAATTAAATCCTTGTTTATCATTAGCAAGCTCACGGATAAGCGTTTCTGTGAGGCGTGTATCTACACGGCTCCAGATATCAATGATGCCATTATACCGCTCATTATTTGTAATAAGCCCTGAATTATAGTTATCCCATACTTCATCAACCTCACCTGTTGCATTATCGATCATCTCCTGCTTGGTATCGGGAATGATAAGGTCATTAATATTAAATGACAATCCACCCTTGAATGCCATACGGAAACCCAGTTGTTTGATATCATCCAGGAATTTTGCAGTAGCGGGAATGTTGGTCCATTTGATGATATCACCAATGATCTCCCGCAATGCTTTTTTAGTAAGCAACGCATTTACATAACCTGCACCTTTAGGCACATGCTGATTGAAAATTACACGCCCTACCGTTGTTTCAATTAATTTATTTTGAAAGGTCCCATCGGCATTGCGTATGTCCACTTTCACTTTAATATGAGCATGGAGATCAATACGCTGCTCATTATAAGCTATGATAACTTCTTCAGGAGAATAAAATGATTTCCCCTCGCCCCTTACCGTAAGTTCAGGGGTCGATTTCCTTCCTTTGGTGATATAATACAATCCCAAAACCATGTCCTGTGAAGGAAGCGTAATGGGCGTACCGTTTTGCGGGTTCAGGATGTTATGCGATGAAAGCATCAGCATTTGAGCCTCCAAAACAGCAGCATTGCTCAACGGCACATGTACCGCCATCTGGTCACCATCAAAATCGGCGTTGAAAGCCGTAGTTACCAATGGATGAAGCTGTATTGCCTTTCCTTCAATCAATTTCGGCTGGAAAGCCTGGATTGATAAACGGTGCAATGTGGGAGCCCTGTTCAACATAACAGGATGGCCCTTTAATATATTTTCAAGAATATCCCATATGATCGCTTCTTTTTTATCAACAAGCTTGCGGGCACTCTTTACAGTTTTTACAATACCCCTTTCGATTAGTTTACGAATGATGAATGGCTTGAATAATTCTGCAGCCATATCTTTCGGCAAACCACATTCGTGCATTTTTAATTCAGGTCCTACAACGATTACAGAACGGCCGGAGTAATCAACACGTTTACCCAAAAGGTTCTGGCGAAAACGACCCTGCTTACCTTTCAATACATCACTCAAAGATTTCAATGCCCGTCCGCCTTCTGCTTTTACGGCATTTGATTTACGGCTGTTATCAAAAAGAGAATCGATTGCTTCCTGCAGCATTCTTTTTTCATTGCGGAGAATCACCTCAGGAGCTTTAATTTCCAATAGCCTTTTTAACCGGTTGTTACGTATGATAACACGGCGATATAAATCATTAAGATCGGAGGAAGCAAAGCGGCCACCATCCAAAGGAACCAATGGACGTAATTCTGGTGGAATAACAGGGATGTATTGCATCACCATCCATTCCGGCCGGTTATTAATCCTTGTATTGGCATCACGGAAACTTTCTACAACAGAGAGGCGCTTTAATGCATCTGCTTTACGCTGTTGTGAAGTTTCGTTAGCTGCAGCATTGCGAAGGTCAAAAGATAACTGGTCCAAATCAATTCTTTGTAACATGTCGTGAACTGCTTCGGCGCCCATCTTAGCAATGAACTTATCAGGATCTTCATCAGGCAAATGCTGGTTGTCTTTTGGGAGTGTATCCAGGATATCCAGGTATTCTTCTTCAGTTAAAAGATCTGCATAATTTTGGCCTTTATCTGCACGTATACCTGATTGTATCACTACAAATCTTTCATAATAAACAATGGTCTCTAATTTTTTAGAGCTCATTCCAAGCAGGTATCCGATCTTGTTTGGCAGTGATTTGAAATACCAGATATGAACAACTGGCACCACTAATTTAATGTGGCCCATTCTTTCACGACGAACCTTCTTTTCCGTAACCTCAACACCGCAACGGTCGCATACAATACCCTTATACCGGATACGTTTGTATTTTCCGCAGGCACATTCATAATCCTTAACGGGGCCGAAGATCCTTTCGCAAAACAAACCATCTCTTTCAGGCTTATAAGTGCGGTAATTAATAGTTTCCGGCTTTAATACTTCACCATAGCTTCTTTCAAGGATTGAGTCGGGAGAAGTAAGGCCAATTGTAATTTGAGAAAACGTTGGACGTGGACGATTTTCTTTTCTTATCATATTTTTATAAAGCTTTGAGCTGTGAGCACAGCACGTTAATTTATTTTTTAGCTTTCTGCCGAAAGCTGTGTTGTTTTTATTCGAATTGCAAATCCAATCCCAAGCCTCTTAATTCATGCACCAGTACATTGAATGATTCAGGAACACCCGGCCTTGGAATATTATCACCTTTCACTATAGCCTCATAAGTCTTAGCCCTTCCTATAATATCATCAGACTTCAATGTGAGCAATTCCTGCAGGATGTTAGATGCGCCATAAGCTTCCAGCGCCCACACTTCCATTTCACCAAAACGCTGTCCGCCAAACTGGGCTTTACCACCCAAAGGTTGCTGCGTAATCAAACTGTATGGCCCGATTGAACGCGCGTGCATCTTATCATCAACCATGTGATGCAGTTTGATCACATAAATAATTCCAACGGTCGCTTTCTGGTGGAAACGTTCCCCGGTTTCACCGTCATATAAATAGGTGTGACCGTGCAATGGTATTTCAGCTTCGTTACAGTAGTCAGCGATCTCATCAACGGTCGCTCCATCGAAGATCGGCGTCGCAAAACGCAATCCGAGTTTCTCACCAGTCCATCCAAGGATGGTCTCGTAGATCTGTCCGAGGTTCATACGACTTGGTACACCCAGTGGGTTCAATACT
>JBDTLZ010000324.1:0-22925 GCA_039934515.1 Ginsengibacter sp. | reverse complement strand
GTTGCCACATTTTATTTCGAATATTATATACGCTCCAGCTGCTTCCCGAATAATTTATTGACGGATCATGAAAATTTTCGTTGACCGTACATCCATCCATAATTTTTAAAACCCTATTGGTTCCGTGACTGGTATCATTCCAGGTAAGTTCCCACTCTCCCACCCAAAAATCAAATTGCGCTGCTTCCGGTGCCGAACATGGTTTTTGTGCGGTAGTATTTTGCGAAAAGAAATTACCGCTAATAACGAGCATAACGAAAATGGCTACAGATTTTTTCATGGTAAAAGTTTGACATAAACTTACAAAAAGTAGCTCCGGTTTTTTTTCCATCGATAAATTAATGCTACCATTAAACCATTTTCATACAGCGCATGCAAATCGAATTTTTCTGGGTAAGTAAAGTTATTTTTGCAGCTCATTTTAATACAACATGTCGTTTACAACAGCCATACAGTATGCAGTATGTAATAGCCTGGGCGGATTATTCGGGCAGGAATTTACTGAAAAAGATTTCCAGGTCAGCGAGACCAAACCCGAATTCGAAGGTGATTACACCGTTGTATTATTTGCACTTGTAAAAAAATTAAAAGTAGCGCCCGAAGCCCTTGCAAAAGACCTGGGAGAAAATCTTGTTAAAAATAATCCGGGCTTTATTTCCGGTTTCAATACGATCAAGGCATTTTTAAACCTGGCCATTACAGAAGAAGCCTTACTTTCTTTTCTCACAGAAAATTATAAAGACGTATGCATCGGGAAGAAACCGGTTAGCCATAAAAAGATTATGGTTGAATATTCATCGCCCAATACCAATAAACCACTGCACCTTGGGCATTTGAGGAATAACTTTCTGGGATGGAGTGTTGCTGAAATTCTGAAGGCAAACGGCCATGAAGTAATTAAATCAAGTATCGTAAATGACCGGGGTATTCATATTTGCAAGAGCATGATCGCCTGGCAGGAATTTGCAAATGGCGCTACTCCGCAATCGACCGGCGCGAAGGGTGACCATTTTGTGGGTGATTACTATGTAAAATTTAATGATGAATATAAGAAGGAAGTATCAGAATTAACTGAAGAAGGTACGTCAAAAGATGAGGCGGAAAAAAATGCCCCTATCATGAAAAAAACACAGCAGATGTTGTTGGATTGGGAACGTGGAGAACCTGCCGTGATGGAACTTTGGAACAAAATGAATGGGTGGGTATATAAAGGTTTTGAAGAAACTTACAAGCGAATCGGGAGTGATTTCGACCAAACATTTTACGAAAGCCAGACCTACCTGTTGGGAAAGGATTTTGTACAGGAAGGGTTGAAAAACGGAGCTTTTTATAAAAAAGAAGACGGCAGCGTTTGGATCAACCTGTCTGGCGTTGGCCTGGATGAAAAATTGTTATTACGGGGTGATGGCACATCCGTATACATTACACAGGATATTGGACTGGTTAAACAAAAATTTGAGAAATACAACCTGGACAAAAGCATTTATGTGATTGGGGATGAACAGATCTATCACATGAAAGTGCTGGTAGAAATATGCCGGAAACTGGGAATGCCTTTTGCCGACCAAATTCTTCATTTAAGTTATGGCATGGTCGAGCTTACCACGGGGAAGATGAAAAGCCGCGAGGGCACCGTCGTTGATGCAGATGACCTGGTAGATGAAATGATTGCAACCTCTAAAAAGCATACGGAAGAGTTGGGAAAGGTTAAAGACTTTAGTGAAGGCGACTTAAAAGATCTATATGAAATACTGGGAATGGGCGCAATGAAATTTTATTTATTGCGCGTTGATCCAAAGAAACGGATGATTTTTAATCCCGATGAGAGCATAGATTTTCATGGTTTCACCGGTCCCTTTGTACAATATACTTATGCAAGGATACACTCAATATTAAAAAAAGTGAGGGATGACGAGCGTGGTGAAGAAGGTAGCCTTGCTGCGGGCAGTTGGGAATTCGAAGGGCATAAAAGCCAGTTAGACGTTCAGCAGCTACTACCGCTTGAACGGCAACTATTGATCTTTCTTGAAAAATATGCTCATGTTATATCACAGGCCGGCGATGAACTCAATCCATCGGTAATTGCCAATTATGTTTTTCACCTGGCTAAAACCTTCAATTCCTTTTACGCGGAACATTCCGTCGCTAATGCCGAAAATGAAGAAAAGAAAATACTTCGTTTACACATTGCCGTAATGACAGCGACAGTTATAAAAAGCGCATTACAGTTATTAGGCATTGCAGTGCCTGAAAGAATGTGAAGCTTCTTCTTAAAGACTGTATCCCGGGGCCTTTCATGAGACGGATCCGCATTTTTTGCAAAAAAGTCTTCCCTATCGGTCACTACTATCGCGACAACCTGCAATTGCCAGGTGTAAGGGAATGCTGCCTGCAGAATGCATCCTGGGCACAACAACCTGAACAAAACTGCGTTTATATAGTGCAGTGATTGCATCAAACTGTTAATAAGGATCACAGAATTACTTTTTAAACAGTTAAAGATGTATATTTGCAAATAATTATATACTCCTACTTAGCAGACTGGATCATCTTATCCACAGGTAAAAGCTCATCAAGTCATAGGTTTTGAGCATATGCAACAACAAACTTTCAGAATCATCTCGATAGGGGAAGTTATCATTTACATTAAAACAATAGTACATTTTGAATTTTAAAGAATTGCATTTAATTGCACCAATTTTAAAAGCACTTGAAACAGAAGGTTACACGATACCAACACCAATCCAGGAACAATCAATACCTGAAGTGCTTAAAGGGAAAGATTTATTAGGCTGTGCCCAAACAGGCACAGGAAAAACAGCAGCTTTTGCCATTCCCATATTGCAGAATTTATTTTTGCAAAAAAATCACGAAGTCAGCAATAACAATATCAAAGCCCTGATACTTACGCCAACCCGCGAGCTGGCCATTCAAATCGATGAAAGTTTTGCTTCTTATGGCAAGCATACCGGCTTAAAACATATGGTTGTTTTTGGCGGCGTATCTCAATACCATCAAACGAATGAACTGCGAAGGGGCATTGATATACTAATTGCCACACCCGGCAGGTTACTTGACCTCGTGGCACAAAGATTTATCAACCTCCAGCATATAAAAATGTTTGTACTTGATGAGGCAGACCGTATGCTGGATATGGGCTTCATCAATGACGTTAAAAAAATCATTGCAAAACTGCCTGTAAAAAGACAAACGCTGTTTTTCTCTGCTACAATGCCACCGGAAATCTCGAGGCTCTCTGCTTCTATATTAACCAACCCGGTGCGGGTAGAAGTAACACCGGTTTCATCAACAGCAGAAAATGTTGACCAGTCGGTTTACCTGGTTGAAAAAAATGACAAACGCCAGTTGCTGATCCACCTGTTAAAAAACAATTCTATTCAGAGCGCGCTTGTTTTCACAAGAACCAAACACGGAGCTGATAAGATCGCAAAAGAATTATATAGGGCAAATATCAGCGCGGATGCCATTCATGGTAATAAAACACAATCTGCACGGCAGAATGCATTAAATAACTTCAAGAATGGGAAGATCCGTGTTTTAGTGGCCACCGATATCGCAGCACGCGGAATTGATGTGGATTCCCTGAGCCATGTGATTAATTTTGAATTACCCAATATTCCTGAAACTTATGTGCATAGGATCGGCCGTACAGGCAGGGCGGGCGCATCTGGAATTGCATTGTCTTTTTGTGACATGGAAGAACGAGAATTTCTACGTGATATCCATAAATTAATTGATCAAACTATCCCGGTTGTGGAGGATCATCCATTTGCGAGTACGATGCAATTTGTACAAACCCCGGTTATTCAAAAAAACCCTCTTTCGCGTAAGCCTGCTTCACACAGCGGTTTTAGAAGAACGAGAAGCTGGTCGCAGGGACGGGGAAGGTAAATTATCTACTTTTTGGTCCTTGAAGTATTGAACAGGGCTGGCATGTGAATAAACCTTGCTATTAATGCCCCGGAACTGTTATTTATAACCAGGTATCGATAACGTGGCCTCCGCTTGTGGGTGAAAAAAATTCCAACGACTTTCCAGGTTTGTTATTTTCTGCTTTTGCTGTCGGTAGAAATATTTAAATTGGTTATATTTTAATAATCAAAATAAACTGCTATGGATAATAAAGATAAGCGCGTTGATGAATATATTTCAAAGTCCGCTGAGTTTGCCAAACCTGTTTTAATGCACTTTAGAGCGTTGGTTCACGAAGCATGTCCCGGAATACAGGAAACTATTAAATGGAGTTTTCCTCATTTTGATTACAAAGGCATGTTATGCAGCATGGCCTCATTTAAACAACACTGTGCCTTTAGTTTCTGGAAGAGTGCCTTAATGAAGGACGCTAAGGAAATGACAGGCAAAAATGAACACGCCATGGGGCACCTGGGTAAAATAACGAGCCTTGCGGATCTTCCTGCGGATAAAAAAATTATTACCTGGATAAAGGAAGCAGTCAAGTTAAATGACGAACAGGTGAAGCTACCCGGAAGGAAAAAAAGCGCGACAAAAAAAGAAATTGAAATACCGGAAGCTTTGCAAAAAGCCCTGAATAAAAATAAAGTGGCGGGTAAAACCTTTAATGATTTCAACCCATCACACAGGTACGAATACCTTGAATGGATCACTGAAGCAAAAACTGAAGAAACCCGGAACAAAAGGATCGCAACGACTGTTGAATGGCTTACCGAAGGGAAATCAAGGCATTGGAAGTATGTGAGAAAATAAGGTACTACCGGGCATAATCCATCTCAAAGTCACCTTTGATCCTTTCCATTGAGGGGTTGAAATAACCAAATTTGAGATCAGGAAATTCTTCCCTGATCAATTCCATTAATTGTTTGATGCCCAGGCACTCACCGGTTTCAGAAACACCAATTTTTTCAAGATACCAATCAGGATCAATATTAAAATTTCGCCATTGTATCATCTTAAGGCCGGTATCCTTAATTAACTTTCTGAGGGCTTCATATTCTTCGACACTATCCGTCATACCAGGGAAAACAAAATAATTGATGCTCGTCCAGCCGCCAAAGCCATTTACCACTTTCAGGCTTTCAACAATATCATTAAATTCATAGTTGTTTGGCCGGTAATAGGGCGTATATATCTTTTCGCGTGCAGCGTTAGTGCTTACACGAATGCTGTTTAACCCGGCTTCACACAATGCCTTTACTGCCAGGGGGTCACTCCCGTTGGTATTGATATTAATACTTCCTTTTTGAGTATGTTTTCTAATTTCAACGATGGCATTTCTAATAGTTGGCCACATCAGCAAAGGCTCCCCTTCACAGCCTTGCCCAAAGCTCACAATTGGAAACGGAGCAGATTCGAGATGAGGGACTGTATATTCAACTATTTCTCCGGCTGAAGGTTTAAACATCAGCCTGTCCTGTGTCGACACAATTGTTTCATCCTGCGGCTGAAATGATATGCAGCCGATACAGTTTGCATTGCATGCCGGCGACGTCGGCACCGGGCATTCCCATCTTCCCATAAAATAATTACGGGCGGCGGGGCAATGGTAGGTATTACAGCAATTATTAGCCAGATGGGCAACCAAACGGTTATGCTTATACGCAGTTAAAAAACCTGCGACACCTTCCTTTATTTTTTGGGCATCAAATCCTGCACTTTCCTGGCGGATATCATTTTCAATACGGATGGCCGGGACATAAAATTTATTATCGTACCAGCCAGCGGCAGTGTAACAAAACAATGGCAATGTTTCCGCACCTGGCAATGTTTCATAAGCAGCAAGGTAAGTACCGGTATATGCCGGTGGAATAAAAGCTGCTACCGCCCAGCCTTTCCCGCATAAACGCATTTCCCCGGAATTCACATCCAGGCCAATGCCCCGCCGCCCGGGGAGTTCGTACAACTGGCCCCCCTCTGGCAATAAGATCCATTCATCTTTTTCAAGAGGCAGTGCATCCCATCCACTCCTTCCACAGGCATACAATGAGGTGTCTTCAAAAATGTTTCCATTACCGTCGGAATATAATATGTAAGGATTGCGTTTCAAATGCAGGTTTATCGATAACTATTACCGGGTAGCCGCTGACCCGGAATTTTTAAATAACTCATGGCGCACAAATTCATTGAATTGAATTTCATTAATGTTGTTTTCAGCCTCCAGTTGGATGAGGGTATTGTTTTTAAAATCAATGGTTAAAATATTATCCCTCATCATGACATTGCCTATCATTGACCATGGATATTCCTTCCGGGGAAAATTTAATCTTCTTATAAAATCTTCCCTAAAAAGAAATTCTAATTTTTGCAAAGATAACCGATACAGGATGCCCAGCACTATACAGGCAATGGCCAGCAGGTAATTTTGAAGAATTATCCAGCCCCCTGCAAGTATAAAAAATGAAACGCCTTTTATAAAAAAAGGTACCCCTGCCTTTTTCGATTTATACAGGTGGAAAACCAGGTATAGCACTGAAAACAACAATGCAAGTCCTATTTCATATAAATGTATCCCTGCTGTTAAAAGATAAATAAAAACTGCCAGGTTAAAAGCTACCAGCAACAATGCAATAAATTTATAATATTTTATCTTGTCATTTTTAAGCGTGATCTTAAACTGTTGCATTACCATTATTTTTCCCTGCAACCATTAAGTTACACAATTTAAATAGTACCCTGGCACCTACATTTTCGTCCCATTCATTTGGGCTGATGCCTACTTCATTGAGATCAAAACCGATCAATTGCCTGCCACTTTGCAATACTTTTTTAAACAGGTAAAAAACCTGCTCGGTTTCGAATCCACCTTGCACCGGGGTTCCGGTATTAGGGCATAATTTTGGATCAAGCCCGTCAATATCAAAACTGATATATACCTTTCCCGGAAGGTGCCCTACAATTTCATCCACGATCTGTTTCCATGACGCACCTTCAAAAATGCGTTCTTTAATATCCTTGTCGAAATAAGTTACCACGCGCCCGTTGCTATTGTTGATATAATCCAGTTCATTGGGTGAATAATCCCTGATGCCGACCTGTACCAGCCTGGTAAGCTGTGGAATCTCTGCAAGCGCATTATACATAATCGATGCATGGGAATAGGTGAAGCTTTCATAAGCCTCTCTCAGGTCGCAATGTGCATCAATTTGCAAAATGCCGAAATCACCGTGCTTTTCAGCGATGGCTTTAAAAAATCCAAAGGGGGTACTATGATCGCCGCCGACGACTCCCACGAGCTTGTTATTGTCCAGCAATTCCTTTGTTTGCTCATATACCCAGTCATTTAAAAACAGGCTTCCTGCATTCACTTCCTTTAAAGTTTTGCACATAAACTTATTTTCTTCAACAATTTCACCCTGGGCAATATAATTGATCAGCAATTCAGCCTCTTTCCGGAGATAATCGCTTTTCATTAAAATTTTCTTATCGATATCCCGCATGTAAAAACCCTGCCTCCATCCGTCTTTAACGTCTACATCCACGAGGTCAACCTGTAAGCTGGCCTTGCATATATGTTCTGCAGCCCGCGCTGTACCGGCCGAATAGCTTACGGTAACTTCCCAGGGTACAGGCACCAAAACCAGGGCTGCATCCTCTTCATTAAAGGGAAGTCCGAAAATATTATTGTTAGGATTTCCCACCGCATTGGGATTAAAATTTGAAAGGTCTGTCATCATTTTTAGCGCTAAAAATTTTTAAGGAGTGCAAAGATAGTGCAAACCTATTTAGTTGATTGTTCATGGCAGATTGTTAACTGTTCGGCGTAAATAATTTCGGGTTCATCGCCAGTATTGGCCTTTTGTATTACCATTTTTCAAATGAATATTTCAGTGCTAAATTCCCCGGGTTTAGGGTTGATCAACCGGCTTTTATGAATGATGGGATTCCAGGCACAATGCCGCCCAGTTTACAGGTTGCAACAGGGGCATTCGTTAATTAGCTAATTACCCAATTAACCCGTAATTTTGCGGTCGGTAAAAAGTATAAATGAAAACATCAAGCATTATCATATTAACAGCTATAGCCGCGGCCATAGGAGTCTTATTAATGTATTCTGTGGATTTCTCTACTTATGACACCATTGGTTCGGCCAAACAAAAACAGGGCAAATATGTGCACCTGATTGCAAAACTTGACAAATCGAGACCTTTGCAATACGATGCTATAAAAGATCCTAATTATCTTTCTTTTTATGCGACAGACAGCCTTGGAAAAAGCACACAGGTGATCTATCGTAATACAAAACCGCCGGAACTTGAGCAAAGCGAGCGCGTGGTACTTAAAGGCCGGATGGTAGGAGATGTTTTTGAATGTGACAATATTTTGCTGAAATGCCCTTCAAAATATAAAGATGATAAAAAACAATTGGAGAAAACAGTAAATCAATACTAAGACCGCGATATGAAGTTTGAAGGTGAACATTTATTACCAGGCCAGTTGGGCCACTTTTTTGTTTTACTTGCGTTTATTGCTTCCCTCATTGCAGCAATTTCTTATTTTAAAGCCTCTTCAATTATAACCGAAAGTGAAAAACGCCCATGGATGCTTTTTGCAAGGGGTGCTTTTTTTATCCAGCTTTTTTCGTTGTTCACTGTTTTCTTTCTAATTTACTATATCTGCTCCCACCACTATTTTGAATACCTCTATGCTTACAAACATGCTTCGAAAGAACTCGAGGCTAAATATTTATTGGCCTGCATATGGGAAGGCCAGGAAGGCAGCTTCCTCTTATGGTCTTTATGGCACTGCGTTTTGGGAAGCATCCTGATTTTCACAAATAAAAAAAGAGAAGCACCGATTTTGGGGGTCATCAATGTTGCCCAATCTATTTTGCTGATTATGATTGTTGGTATCTACATTTTTGACATACGCATTGGCAGCAGCCCGTTTGTGCTGACACGCAATGAGATCGACGGACCTATTTTCAGCCAGCCAGGTTACCTTTCTTTTATCAAAGACGGGATCGGCCTCAATGTTCTGTTGCGCAATTACTGGATGGTAATTCATCCTCCTATATTATTCCTGGGCTTTGCGAGCACCATTGTACCACTTGGATTTGCCTATTCGTCTTTCAGTACCAAAAATTTTGGTGACTGGGTAAAACCAGCATTGCCGTGGGTATTGTTTAGTGGCTGTGTGCTGGGCGTAGGCATTATGATGGGTGGAAAATGGGCCTACGAATCGTTGTCGTTTGGTGGTTATTGGGCCTGGGACCCGGTTGAAAATGCCGCATTAGTGCCCTGGATGATCCTGGTGTCTGGTTTACATTGTATGGCTGTATATAATGCCACAGGAAATGCATTGAGGGCTTCCTATCTTTTTATAATTTTAACCTATTTCTTTGTCTTATATTCTACTTTTCTCACCCGTACCGGGATCCTCGGTGATACTTCCGTTCATTCTTTTACTGAGGCAGGTATGGCCATGAATATACTCATTGGTATCTATGTTGTGGTTATTACGCTACCCATGCTTTTCTTGTTTGTAAAAAATTATAAAAAGATCCCGTCAATAAATAAAGAAGAAAATATTTCGTCGCGCGAATTCTGGATGTTCATTGGTTCGCTCATTTTTTTCCTTTCGGCGCTCTTCATAATCGGGGTCACGTCTATCCCGGTTTATAATAAAATTTTTGGAACGAATTACGCTGATCCGCAGGACCGGGAGTTTACTTACAATAAAGTATTGGTGCTGGTCGCCTTTATCGTTGGAGTGCTTACCGCTTTCTCGCAATATTTCAAATATAAAAATACAGGCAGAAGCTATTTGATTAAAAAAATTGCACTGCCCCTATGCATTTCCGTTATAGTATCTGTTTTGCTGGCTATATTTTATCCGGTTGAGTATTCTAAAAAAGGCCCTGGATTTTTAGGCGCTATATACCTGGCGCTCTTTGCTTCGATCTTTTCGGTCATTGCCAATGTTACTTATTTGAAAACGGTGTTGAAAGGAAATTTAAAAGCCGGGGGCGGTGCCATAGCCCATTTCGGTTTCACTTTAATGATCGCCGGCATGCTGATTTCTTCAGGTAACAGGAATGTCATAAGCGACAACCGCAAAACTGGATTATATATTCCGTTTGATAAAGACCCTACCGGAAGGGAACCCGATAATCCTTTGGAAAATCTCACCCTCCTGAAGGATGTGCCAACGCAGATGGGAAAGTATATGGTTACTTACCTGAGTGATTCTGGTGCGTTGGAAAAAAACAGGGTATTTTACAAAATCCATTTTCAAAAGATTGACAGTGCCACCAGGACCATAAAAGAGGATTTCGAATTAAATCCTGATGTATACCGGATGAAAGACAATAATTTAAGCTCCAACCCCGGGACGAGGCATTACCTCTCACACGACGTTTTCACCTATATTTCAACAACCTCGGTAAAAAATAACAGTGCCGACACGCTTAAGTATATTATTCACGAGATGAATCCCGGTGATACTGTTTTTTCCTCTAAAAGCTTTTTTGTATTAAACGGGGTTCTCAAAAATCCTGACAATGAAAGGTTCCATTTCAAACCATCAGATACTGCCCTTGTAGCTGACATCAGCGTTTACGGCAAGGATAACATTACTTATAAAGCATACCCGGCTCTCACGATAAGCAACCAGCAAATCAACTATATCGATGATACGCTGATAAAACAAAGCCTTTATTTTAATCTCGCCGGGCTGGCAAGCAACAAGAAATTTAAAATTGGCGTAAAAGAATCTGAGGTGCTTACCGATTTTATCACACTCAAAGCATATGTTTTTCCGTATATAAATCTTGTATGGGCAGGCTTACTTATAATGGCTTGCGGGTTCGTCGTTTCGATAGGGCGTAGAGCAAAAGCAGCTAATTACATAACCGCAGTGTCAGTACTTTTGGTGCTTGCAGGATTGTTCTATATGTTCCTGGTTGCCAATAATTAAATATTTTTTTGGCAATTTTTTACAAATAAATCTTTATAGAAAACGTTTAAAGTTTAAATTTATAAGCGCAAATGCGTACCATTCCTAAAAATATTTATAGTTTTCTGCTGCTTATTACTTTCCATCTGTGCTCAGTTAACCACGCTATCGCACAGTCAAAGTACGGCCCTAATGACACCATTTTAACAATGGCCGTTGTTTACCAGGGTGATACCATTGAGGCAAAAACACTTGCCGGAATATATCTGTGGGTAAGGGATAACCTCACCGCAAAACAACGCTGGACAAGACTCAGGAACGCTGTTTATATAACCTATCCTTACGCTAAAAAGGCAGGCCTCGTGTTTAATGATATTGAACGGCATATCGCCGGAAATAACGACAAACAATTCATAACAAAATATATAAACAGCCGTGAAAAAGAATTAAAAAAAGAATTCACCGATCCACTCACGAACCTTTCGGTTTACCAGGGAAGAATATTAATGAAGCTTATCAACCGTGAAACGGGTGGCACTAATTGTTATACTATTTTAAAAGATTTGAAAGGTGGCTTTACCGCACGGTTCTGGCAGACCGTTGCCTTCTTTTTTGGCAGCGACCTCAAACAGCCATATGACGCCAAAGGCCAGGATGCAGATATAGAGACCATTGTGAAGGAAGTACAACGTATGTATGGGTATTCCGGTTAGTGATTGATACCAATAACAAACGATACATATTCTTAATCTCCTGTAATAAAATTTTAAAAGTTAATCTCTTAACAAGACTCCTTTTTTGTCATATCTTTACCAACCCTGGTTTATTTCACTACAAGGGTTTATTGATTTTATTTCAAGATGAAATTAGACATTTTAGCATTTGGCGTTCACCCCGATGATATAGAATTAAGTTGTGCTGGTACGCTTCTTGTTGAAAAAGCCAGGGGAAAAAAAGTAGGAATTGCAGACCTTACACGGGGAGAACTGGGCACAAGAGGAAATGCCCACACCAGGAAAGAGGAAGCCGAAAATTCAGCCGCTATTTTGGGGGTTGATATAAGGGTAAATCTTGAAATGGCTGATGGTTTTTTCAGTAATGACAAGGATCATCAACTCTCGATCATTAAAGTTCTTCGAAAATACAGGCCGGAAATTGTTATTTGTAATGCACCTATAGACAGGCATCCTGACCATGGGCGTTCCTCAGAATTAGTGAATGATGCGGTATTTTTATCGGGTTTGAAAAAGATAGAAACTATTGACGAGCAGGGCGATCTCCAGGAGCAATGGCGTCCAAAATATATTTTCAACTATATCCAGGACGTATACCTGGCTCCTTCTTTTGTGGTGGATGTCTCGGATGTATTTGATAAGAAAATAGGAGCAATTGAGGCGTTTACAACGCAATTTTACACGCCGGGAGCCAGCGATAAAGAGCCGCAAACCTACATTTCTTCACCGGATTTTTTGGAAAGTGTGATAAACCGCGCTAAAATGTTTGGAAGAATGATTGGTGTAAAATATGCGGAAGGTTTCTTGTCTAAAAAAATGATCGGGATTAAAACTTTAGATGCATTTATATTAAAAGATACTTAAACTAAATATTTAGCGTTATCATAAGCAAGATGCGCTATTTACCTAATAAATAAACAATGACAACCCCTAAATTTCTGCAAGGTAAAGGTGAATTTCACATCGAGTTGAAAAACCGGGTGAATCAATATTTTACCGACCACAAGCGTCCAATGACCGGCAATAATGCCTTGCTTTTTAAAGCAATTTTATTCTGTCTTGGCTACATCCTGCTGTATATCCACCTTGTTTTCTTTACCCCCGGTGTATGGCTGGCAATCCCCGAATGTGTAGTTTTTGGCGGGCTCACAGCCGCTATTGGCTTCAATGTTATGCACGATGGCGCTCATGGTAGCTTCAGCAGGTTTAAAGCGGTAAATAAAATGGCCGGGTTTTCATTAAATTTTTTAGGAGCCAGCGCCATCATGTGGAATATGAAACACAATATTATTCACCATACTTATACCAACATTGACGGCATCGATGATGATATTGAAGCCCGCCCGTGGCTTAGATTCGCCTTGACACAAAAGAAGTTAAAGATGCACAAATTCCAACATTACTATTTCTGGTTTTTATATACATTCCTTCACCTGATCTGGGTATTTCTAACCGATTATAAAAAATATTTTTCGCGTAGAATAGGGCCGGTTCAATTGAGAAAAATGACGGTAAGGGAACACATCTCTTTCTGGGCAGCAAAACTTATTTATGGCTTTATGTTTGTCGCCCTTCCTATCTGGCTCCTCGGGTTTTCAAGCTGGATCGTAGGCTTCCTGATAATTACTATGGTTACCGGTTTTGTGATCAGCATTGTATTTCAGCTCGCACACACCGTTGAGCATACCGATTTTCCTCTTCCGGATGAGAATAGCGGAAAAATTGAAAATGAATGGGCAATACACCAGGTGGCCACTACTGCAAATTTCGCTACCGGTAACAGGTTGATTTCGTGGCTGGTAGGTGGCTTAAATTTTCAAATAGAACATCACTTGTTTCCCAAAATCTCACACGTCCATTACCCTGCGATCAGCAAAATAATTAAACGCACCTGCAGTGAATATGGCCTCACTTACATCGAATTCCCTAAGATGAGGCATGCTATACTGTCGCACGTTGCTTATTTGAGAAAGCTGGGTAAGGCAAATTAGGGCCTCGGCTTATAACCGGGTGCAAAAATTATTTTGAAATAAAATTCACATGATGAATATCAATTTCCATGAACTAATACCCAGGGATTTTAATGACAATTCTCATGTATGGGTATACCAAAGTAACCGCACTTTCACGATTAAAGAAACGATCCAGATAGAAGAACTTCTTCAAAATTTTACCAAAGGCTGGAAAAGTCACGGAACACCTGTAAAAGGCTACGCTAATGTGTTCTTTGGGCAATTTATTATTTTAATGGCCGATGAAATGGCAATGGGCGTGAGCGGATGCAGCACCGACAGCTCTGTAAGGTTGATCAAGAATATTGAACAGGATTTCGGGGTAGAATTATTCGACAGGCTAATGCTGGCTTTCATCATCCAGGAACGCATCCAGCTTTTACCTCTTTCAAAAATCGCCGGTTTTCTCAAAGATGATATCATTAAAACAGACACACTATATTTCAATAATACAATTCTCACAAAAAAAGAGCTCATCGAAAGCTGGATAATACCGGTCAAAGAAAGCTGGCTCTCTACAAGGATACTGGAAAAAAGCTAAGCCACTACCGACGATCCCGGATTATTTTGGAATCCACTCATTATCCCCCTTAAATTTATCGGGAATAAATTCGTTGCCTAACGTAATTTTTAAAATATCCTTCAAAGAAATTTTCGTCGATATATTCATTGTCTTTTTACCATCCTTCCATGCTGCTGCGGTAAACCTTACGGTATCTTTTTTGCCAGGTAACTGTATGGTGAGAAAGACAGGCAAGGGCAATCCTCCTGTATTTTCTATCGTGATCTTTGTACCGCCCACTGTGCCGGCAACTTGCTTTATTGCAAGATCAGGATACGACCATCCAAAAAACCATTTGTCCCAAAACCAATCAAGGTTCCTGCCACTTCCATTATTAATACTGTAAAAGAAATCGTTGGGAACGGGATGCCTTCCATGCCAGTCATCCATATATTGATGCAGTGCTTTGAAGAAAAGCACGTCACCCAGTAAATCCTGCAAAACGTAATAACAAATGCCCCCTTTACCATAAGAATTGGAAAAATAGGCTGCATCGTTGTACAACTTTGTATTGGTTATCAGGGGTACGTCCTTATCGGTTCCCGACGTTTCTTCATACCTTGATTTACTAAAAATGCCGTCGTCCTCAGGCTCGCCCATTAGTGGAGAAATAACCGATTCGCCTATGGACGCCCATCCTTCATCCATCCATGCATACTGGGTTTCATTAATACCCATGTAAAAAGGAAAATAACTATGAAATATTTCATGCGATGTAAGTTGCACAGCATCTTTGCGCGACTCAAGTGGATTATCATTCACCATCATCGGGTATTCCATCTGGTCTGTGCCGTCAAATACCGTTATGTGATTAAAAGGAAAAGGCACTTTTGGGAAATAATGGCTCGCATAAAAAACCACCTGGTGCGCCTGGCTGGCAACATCGAAGTAATCGTTATGAATTTTATTATAGGCAGCTTCTGCAAGTGTTTTCCTGCCTGAAACTGAATCCACTAATACACTGCTTGCATCCCATAAATAGTGGTCACTTACCGCAAATGCAAAATCAGTTACATTGGTGGCATTAAATTTCCAGGCACCCGTTGTTCCCGGGGCGAATACATTATTTGCCCGGTAATCTGAGGAATCTATTATATGAATAATGCCGGCAGATAAAGCCGCGGCTTCCATTTTTTTAATGACAGTACCGCTAAAAGTTTCGCCAGGATTGACCCGGTCGCCTGTAGCCCACACCACGTAATTTTTAGGAACAAAAATATCAACTTTGAAATTTCCAAAGTCATTATAAAATTCCTGCTGGCCATTATAACTCCATTCATCCCAGCCATCAATGTCATCATAAACCGATATCCTCGGGAAAAAATAGGCGATGAAATAAGAACCCGCATCAACCATACCTGTGCGCACCGGGGAGGCCGTGTTTACTAAATAGTGCCAGCCAATCGAAAGCTGTATTTGTGAATGCGGTAGTACTGGAATCCCAGGTTTAATTATAAGATTGGTGCCTTTATAAAACGCACGTATAGAATCGGTGAAATTTGTTATCGATTCATTTCCTATTTGTAGTGAATCAATGGTGACCCCCGAATCCAGGTCCTTATCTGCAATTGTGCTTAACCTTACAATATCTTTTTTATACAAATCCGGGTATAACCTAATAACAAGTTCGTCTAAGGTATCGGGGCTATTATTATAATAACTGATCATTTCAATACCTGTTAGCAGGTTTGATGATGGAGCAAATGTTACCCGGATGGTATAGTCTCCTTTGTTTTGCCAGTAATTTCTGCCTGGTTTTCCGGAGGCAGACCGGGTATTGGTTGTATAAGCAGCCCTTACCTGTGTTGTTGTAAAAAGCCCCTGGGAAAACAAAGGGCCCGAACTAACCAGGAGCAGTTTCAAAAAAATTATTTTGTAAACTTTCATAGAAAAATATTTACCACAGGCAATATTATTAACTTTCTGCCATCTTGTCGCCATGTATAATTTATTATCTTTGCCATCCGGTTTCAAAAATTGACAATGCTGAATTTTGCGATAGATAAAAAACACGATGAAGCAAAGCAGGGTGAGGCTTATGCCCCGCAAGTACCTGTTGCAGGCGCACCTTTAAAGAAATTTTACATCGAAAGTTATGGCTGCCAGATGAACTTTGCTGACAGTGAGGTGGTAGCGTCTATTTTACAGGACAATGGTTTTGGATTCACCCGTCATTTCCAGGAGGCTGATATGATCTTTCTTAATACCTGCTCTATAAGGGAAAAGGCCGAGCTCACAGTGCGGAAACGGCTTACTGAATTCAGGAAAGTTAAGAAATACAACCCGGGCCTTCTTATAGGGGTGTTGGGTTGCATGGCAGAAAGGCTGAAATCGAAATTTATAGAAGAGGAAAAACTGGTAGATCTTGTGGTGGGTCCGGATGCTTACAGGACGTTGCCAGGACTTATAGAAGAAGCGGAGAGCGGCCAAAAAGGAGTGAATGTGTTATTAAGCCGCGATGAAACGTATGGGGATATTTCACCGATAAGGCTGAACAGTAATGGAGTTACCGCTTTTGTGAGCATTATGCGCGGGTGTAACAACATGTGCTCCTTTTGTGTGGTGCCGTTTACCCGTGGCCGTGAGAGGAGCCGTGATCCTGAATCGATATTAAGTGAATGTAAAAATTTGTTTGAGGAAGGCTTCAGGGAAGTAACATTACTTGGCCAGAATGTAGACAGCTATTCCTGGCAAATTGGAGGAGGCGCTGAAATGACTTCTTTTGCGGGTCTTCTTGAGAAAGTTGCACAACTGTCGCCTTCACTTCGCGTGCGGTTTTCAACTTCGCACCCAAAGGACATTACCGATGAAGTTCTGTTTACTATGAGCAAATATGACAACATTTGCAAATACATTCATTTACCGGTTCAAAGTGGAAGTACGCGGATTTTACAAATGATGAACCGTACCTATACCCGAGAATGGTATCTTTCAAAAATTAAACGGATACGCGAACTGTTGCCTGGCTGTGGAATATCGACCGATATTATCACTGGCTTTTGTACAGAGACTGAAGAAGATCACCAGGAGACTTTGAGCCTCATGGAGCATTGTGCCTACGATCTTGCTTACATGTTTTTTTATTCGGAACGCCCGGGTACGCTTGCTGCACGGCGCTTTACAGATAACGTACCGGAAGAAGCAAAAAAGAGAAGGTTACAGGAAGTAGTCGCATTGCATCGCCTGCAGTCGTTACAAAGTATGCAAAAAGAGATCGGCAAAACCGTCAGTGTTTTAATAGAAAGTGATTCTAAAAAAAGTGATGCCTGCTGGTCGGGCAGAAGCGATAACAACAAAGTTGTGGTGTTCCCTAAAAATGAAATACTCCGGAAAGGTGATTATGTGGAGGTCGTGGTTGAAAGCTGCACCGCGGGGACATTGATAGGAAAATTGAAAAATTAATTATTGAATTTAAAAGAAATGGATCAGCAAGCAATAAAAAACAGGTTTGGAATCATAGGCGCTTCCCCTTCGCTGGTATATGCACTGGATGTTGCCATACAGGTTGCAAATACCGATTTGAGCGTTTTAATAAATGGAGAAAGTGGGGTGGGTAAAGAAGTCTTCTCTCATATAATTCATTCGTTGTCTGCAAGAAAACACAACCCGTTTATTGCAGTTAACTGCGGCGCAATACCCGAAGGCACGATCGACTCGGAGCTTTTTGGTCATGAAAAAGGTTCTTTCACCGGGGCAGTGGATAGTCGTAAAGGTTATTTCGAAACGGTAAATGGCGGAACCATATTTTTAGATGAAATTGGCGAAATGCCGTTGGGCACACAAGCCCGCCTGCTTCGTGTGCTTGAAGCCGGTGAATACATCCGGGTGGGTTCTTCAAAAGTGCAGAAAACTGATGTGCGGGTTATTGCAGCCACGAACAAAGATTTGCTCGAATACACCCATTCCGGGAGATTCAGAGAAGACTTATACTATCGCTTAAATACCGTTCCCATCCGCGTACCCGCACTCCGTGATCGCAAAGAAGACATTTTTTTACTTTTCAGAAAATTCGCCGTTGATTTTGCAGACCGGTATAAGTCGCCACCTTTACAGCTCGATGACGATGCAAAAAATGTGCTGATGAATTATCCATGGCCCGGAAATGTGAGACAACTGAAAAATATTGCAGAACAGATTTCTGTGCTTGCTCACGAAAAAAATATTACGGGCGAAGAATTGAAAAAATTTCTACCGGAAACAAATTTTACAAGGTTACCGGTGCTCGCATCTTCCCATCAAACCGGTAATAATCAAAAGGAGTTTAATAACGAAAGGGAAATATTATATAAGTTGTTTTTCGATGTAAAAAAAGACGTTACGGAATTAAAAAGAATGTTTTTCGATGTATTGCAAAATCCCTCAGCCTTAAATGGAAAGCATAATTTTCAGAACGAAAAATTGCTGGATGATTTTCATGGTGAACAACCCAAACCCGTTATTACAAGCAGCCAGCCTGTTGTACTTAATAATAATAATATTGATGAGCATCATGAGGTTGAAGAATCTTTAAGTATCATGGATGCAGAAAAGGACCTTATCATAAAAGCACTTAAAAAACACAGGGGTAAAAGAAGAGATGCCTCGAGCGATCTTGGCATTAGCGAACGCACTTTATATAGAAAATTAAAAGAATACAATATTAACGAATAGGTCGCTTAGCTGAACGCGCTAACATGATACCAGGGAGCCCGGGTAACTTTTGTCGTATTAAAAATTATCAC
This sequence comes from Ginsengibacter sp., assembly GCA_039934515.1. Lineage (GTDB taxonomy): Bacteria > Bacteroidota > Bacteroidia > Chitinophagales > Chitinophagaceae > Ginsengibacter. The sequence goes on along the minus strand of JBDTLZ010000324.1, from coordinate 4,006 downwards.
CTAAGATGAAAATAACAACACAAATAAAATTAGCGGGGATCGTGAGCTTATTATTTTTTACTATGAGTTTTGCTACCTGCAAGTACTCTACTAAAGACACAGCGCCTATTCCCCCTGAGGTCAAGACTTTCCGGGTAAATTATTTAGAGAATAAAGCCCGTTATGTAAACCCCCAGATCACACCCGCGATAACTGAAAAACTCAAACAAAAGATAATCGGTCAAACAAGGCTCCGGCAAACTAATAATGATGATGCTCACTATGACATCAGCGGCTATCTATCAGATTACAGTGTAACAACCACCGGGGTATCGGGGCAAACAGCAAGTACCAACCGGTTGAATGTTACTTTTCATTTGATTTTTAAAAACACACTCGACGATAAAAAAAGCCTGGAAACAGATGTGACAAGCAATTATGATTTTTCTGCGGGCAAAACATTGCCCGATGTAGAATCACAAATCAGTGACCAGATCGTAAAGAATGTGACGGATGCTATTTTTAATAAAATATTCTCCAACTGGTAATTGACAATAACCTATTTAATGACAGGGGAAATTCAATATTTTGAAAGGCTTTATCAAAAAACTTCACAGGATCCTGGAGTATTGGAAAAAAATGCCATTGACCATCCATACAGTTCATTAGCCGGTCTCTTGTTGTTATATCATTATAAAAAGACGAATCACCCCGGTTTTGAAAAACTTGCTAAAAAAACAGCCTTACATTTCAATAATACCAATTGGCTGCAATTTTTGCTGGACCAGCCACTTAATGGAAAATCACCGGAGGTAATCCTCCAGCCTTCCCACCCTGAAGTTGCCATAATTAACGATACTGCAATTGGTTTTGAAGAGACGATACAAATTACTTTATTACCCCATTCAACCAAACACGTTGAATTGGTAGGGAACCAGGCACTGGCGGAAGAAAATATTGGAATTCCACCCGGTGAGGAAGTTAATTCAGTAGTTACCGGGACAGAACCGGTACCTGAAATTGCGGCAGTACAAATTGTTACACCAGGAAATATAGAACCCACAGCAATCTCTACAGAAACTACGACCCCGGAAGAAATTGCTTTTGAACCTTTGCACACAGTCGATTATTTTGCATCGCAGGGAATTAAAATTACCGAAGAACCGGAAACAACTGATAAACTTGGAAATCAAATGAAAAGTTTCACTGCCTGGTTAAAAAGTATGAAAAAACTGCATTCTTCAAAACTTACGGAACAGGATTTGGCAACAGAAAATCAAATTCAAAATTCCGCCGAAGAATCAAACATCAATACAGAAATACTCACAGAAGCCATGGCCGAAGTGCTGATAAAGCAGGATAAAAGAGACAAAGCCATCGAAATGTACCATAAATTAAGTTTGATAAATCCCTCTAAAAGTGCTTACTTTGCAGCGAAAATTGAAAGTATAAAATCAAGTTGATATGTTAATAGTTTTTGGGATAATCATTATCGTTGCTTCCATAATCCTCGGCCTGATAATATTGATTCAAAATCCAAAAGGCGGTGGCCTTTCATCCTCTTTCGGTGGGTTGGGCAACCAACTCATGGGCGTAAAGCAAACCACCGATGTGCTTGAAAAAGGCACATGGCTTTTTGCTGCTATTATTGGGGTTCTTTGTCTTACTTCAGCTATGTTTATACCAAAAACAGGTGGAAATTCAAAAGACAATCAAATGTATGAAGCACCGGTTGGTGCACCTACGCAACCCCAGACCAATACGGCCCCATTGCCTTCACAACCTGCTCCCGCTATACCCATTAAATAAATTATTAGAATGTCATGCCTCACCGGCACCGGCAAGTTAATAACCCGTTTCGGTAAAAAAACGGGGTTTATTTTTCCTGCCTTTCAAATCTATATTTTGGACCGGTTATTGACTTTTTAACGTTAAAATGAAACGAGGAAAAATTATTTTAATTATCTGCCTGGCTGTAATTCTTACGGCCGCATATTGCGCCTGGATGTTCTTCGGCCCGGTGATAAAACCACCTCCCGGCAATTTTTTTTATGTGCATACGGGGGCCACTTATCATCAGGTTAAAGACAGTCTTAAAAAAGATCATATCATTACCCGGGATTTTTGGTTCGATAAGGTTGCCGGGTATGCCGATTACAATAAAAATGTAAAAGCGGGGAAATATAAAATTAATGACGGCATGAGTGTCGTGAACCTCGTAAAAAAAATAGGGGACAATTTTGAAACCGATTCATTAGCGGCAATACAATTTATTAATAATAACGATTCCATTCTTCCCTTTGATGTAGATACCAATTTGGTATTGACTATCGTTATTCCAAATACATATACCTACACGTGGAATACGACAATCCAAAAAATATTTAAAAAGCTATACCAGGAGCAACAAAAATTCTGGAATGATGACAGATTGCACGAAGCAGAACGACTGCATTTAACCCCTAAGGAAGTGTATACAATTTCTTCGCTCGTTGAAGAAGAGACCAACCGGCAGGAAGACAAAGGCAAAATTGCCAGTGTATATATCAACCGGCTACGTAAAGGTATGAAGCTTGCTGCCGACCCTACGATAAAATTTGCCATGAGAGATTTCGGCCTTAAAAGGATCTATTTCAAATACCTGGCCTTCCCCTCTCCTTACAACACCTACATTCATCCGGGATTGCCACCTGGCCCAATCAACACGCCTTCAATAAAGACAATTGATGCGGTATTAAATGCCCCCGAAACTGATTATCTATTTTTTGTGGCCAGGCCAAATTCAGGAGGGCTGTCAGATTTTGCAAATACTTTCCAGGAGCATTCTGTGTATGCTAAAAATTACCGGGATGCATTGGATAGCGCACTAAAAAAGAAACAGGAAAATAAATAAATTTTAGACATTTCAATTTTTAAAATGTACATTATTACGGCAATAAAAATCACTTACCCCGCTTTTGGCTAAAAGAGAACACATATTACACAGGCCGGTTAAATATCTCGTAAGAAAAAGTAAAAAATGGGTTCCGCCGGGTTTCCAGGGAATTTCTTTATTTGATGTCCTCAAATATTTTTCTAAAGGTTTTAGTGTCCCTCATCTCACGGAAAGAGCCGCTGCAATTTCCTATAACTTTATAATGTCAGTACCGCCAACATGCCTTTTTCTTTTTACACTTATACCCAATCTTCCATTTATTTCAAAACGGGAATTAAAGCTCCAGTTGCATACCCTTATCACAGACATCATTCCTGCACGCGTCAATAATAAAGGGCTTATTGAATTTGTAGATAGTTTTATCAATGGCTCCAAGATCGGATTAATATCATTCACGTTTATACTTTCATTGCTTTTTGCTTCCAATGCCGTGATGGGGCTCATGCGGTCTTTCAATAAAGATTATATCGGGTTTCAAAAAATAAAAGGCCTGCGAAAAAGATGGAGAGCTATCAAGCTAACGGCATTACTTTTTGGCCTTCTAATGATCTGTCTTATCCTGCTGCTGGCACAAAACGATTTTCTGAATTTCGTTGGTATAAAAAATATGCAGGTCAGGCATCTCATACTTTATGGAAAATGGATTTTCATAATCGCCCTTATTTTTTACTCTTATGCATTTATTTACAAATATGCCCCGTCTACCAAAAAAAGATGGAAGCTTGTTTCACCGGGAGCGGTTATAGCTACAACGTTAAGTATTATCGCGACTATCGCATTTTCTGCTTTTGTGAATAATTTCGGGCGTTACAATATTCTTTATGGGTCTATTGGAACAATAATGATATTGATGGTAATGATCTTTCTGAATTCGATGGTGGTACTCATAGGCTTCGAATTTAACCTCAGCATCAATTCCCTGAAATCCATTTCCGAAGAGAAGCGGGTCCAGGCGAGGTAACGTGAAATACACATCTTTGTACTGGTTTTTGAAACAAATACGTTTCATAGAACAAGGGAAGCCAGAACCCACCCGGTTGGGTGCATTCCAATTTGTCGCTCTTGCCCCTAACCCCTAAAGGGGAACAACTC
>JBDTLZ010000323.1:0-18431 GCA_039934515.1 Ginsengibacter sp. | reverse complement strand
GTTGAAGGGGGTGTATCTATAATTGTCGCAACACTCAAATCATTAAATTTATCCATTAGCTAATAACGCTCAATAATAAGAAGAGCTGTTCCCCTTTAGGGGTTAGGGGCAAGAGCGACAAATTGGAATGCACCCAAACAAAAGAAGGACAGTTGCTGAATTTGTAATTAGTTTATCTTTAGGAAAATGAAACCCTATTTATCAAAACATTGTAATCAATTAACCATTAATAATTTTCTACTATGGCAATTACTCCCAAAACACCCGGCGTCCACCATATCGCGTTGAGATGCATTGATATGGCGGTTACGAAGAATTTCTATCAGAATATCATTGGCCTCCCATTGGTTATCGACACCCCTGAGTTAATAATTTTTTCAGCCGGCTCAGTATTTATCGCATTTAAACAAGCCGCACCCATGGAAAAAGATAACCCCGTTTTTAGTCCTTTTGAAATAGGCCTTGACCATATCGCAATTGCATGTGAAAGTGAGGAAGAACTTAACAGGTTTGCCAAAGGGCTTGCAGATGCGGGCGTGGAAAATACAGGTGTGAAAATGGATGAAACCTTGCAGAAGCTCTACGTAGCATTTAAGGACCCCGGGCGTATTCAATGGGAATTTTATATGGCCTGACAGCCTGTATGTACTTAATAAAAATACATGGCGCAAGATATCAATCTGAAATTATTAGAAAGAAAAATAGACCAGCTTAATATAGATGCATGGGCAGTGCGTGTTAACGATTCTACCCGCGCCCTAATGTTAAGCGAAGCGGCTGTGAAACTTGCTAAAGACATTAGCTATTCCATAGGTTTGGCCGAAGGGCTGCGTACACTTGGCTTTAGCTATATTAGGTTGTCAAAACATCAGGAAGCGCTTGGGTATATTGAACACTCCCTTAAAATATTCGAGTCGCTAAACCACCGCTGTGGGCAGGCAGATGATTATGAATATTTAGGAATTATTCAAAGGAGTTTAGGAAATTATGAAGCCTCATTAAATTATCTTTTCAAGAGTTTGGAATTAAGACAGCAGGAAGACTGCGGTGAAGGCGAGCCTCTTTCTTTCTATCATCTCGGGGTAACTTACAAATACCTGGGCAGTTATGAGCAGGCTTTGGATCATTTCCTTAAAAGCCTGTCTATTGCAAGGTCCAAAAATTACCCAATGGCAGAGTCTTACGCTTTAAATACCATCGGGCTCATTTATCTTGAAACGGAAAACTATTCTAACGCTTTGGAATATTTTTATCAAAGCCTGGCCATACGGAGTAAATCGGGCGATAAATGGGGAGAAGCCGGCTGTCTTGATAATATTGGATTTTGCCATTTCAAAATGTGTCAATATGAAAAAGCAATAGCGTTTTATACGCACAGCTTGCAAATTTCCACTTCAATTAATGATCAAAAAGGGCAGGGGAATTCTGTCTTTCACCTGGGAAATATTTATGAACAATGCGGCCAGTACCAGGACGCCCTGAAATCCTACAACCAAAGTTTACAAATACGGAAACAGATTGGCGATAAAAAAGGTGAGGCAGAAATAATTTTATTCCTGGCCGGTTTATATGCCAAAGAAAATTTTCATGAATACAATATTGAAAGGTCTTTTGAATTAATGAATGAAGCTTTAAAACTTGGAAATGACGTTAAGGCCAACGACCTGCTTTCAAAAATTCATCATGGATTATATGATATCTGTAAATTGAATAAACTATTTGCAGATGCGCTCATACATCTGGAGACTCATGTCAATATCGAGAAAGAAATACATACAGCGGCCATCACCCAAAAAACATTACATCTTGAAATTTCTCACCGGGTAGAAAAATCCAGGCAGGAAGCAGAGATCTACAAGCTTCGCAACATTGAATTGGCCGGTCTTTACGAAGAAAGTAACAAGCAAAAAGAAGAAATAGGTGTTCAGAAAACAACCGTAGAAAAAGCGCTTGAAGAATTAAAAGCCGCACAGACCCGGCTGATACAGTCCGAAAAAATGGCCTCTCTTGGTGAACTTACTGCCGGCATTGCGCATGAAATTCAGAACCCCTTGAATTTTGTTAACAACTTCTCTGAAGTCAATATCGAATTGGTTGCCGAATTAAATGAAGAATTGAATAAGACCAATATCGCATTTGATAATAAACAATTGCTAGAAGAAATCATTGAGAACATTTTACAAAATCACGAAAAAATTCTCAGCCATGGCAAACGCGCCGATGCCATCGTAAAAAGCATGCTTCTACATTCCAGAAAGAATACAAATCAAAAGGAGCCGGCCGATCTAAATGCCCTGGCGGATGAATACCTTAGGCTAAGTTATCATGGATTGAGGGCAAAAGACAACACATTTAATGTATCTATAAAAACGGATTATGATGAAAGTATAGGCAAAATAAATATCATTCCACAAGACATAGGACGCGTACTACTGAATATTTTCAACAATGCATTCTATGCAGTGAATGAAAAAAAGAAAAGAACGGGCGAAGGCTATGATCCTACAATTTCGGTAAGTACAAAAAAGTTGCTTGAAAAACCCGATGGCAATTGGGTAGAGATCAGGATTAAAGATAACGGCACTGGGATTCCGCAAAAAGTATTGGATAAAATTTTCCAGCCGTTTTTTACCACCAAGCCTACAGGGCAGGGAACCGGGCTGGGCCTGTCATTGAGTTATGATATTATTATGGCTCACGGGGGTGAAATAAAAGTTGGCATGGCAGAGGCTGAAGGTGCAGTGTTTATTATTCAAATACCTTTACAATGAAAACGCTTACCTGTAAAAGATGCGGCTATCTAATTTCTATGGCGCCTTTATTTACTTGAATTTGCAGGGTTGGTGATTGATTTATCAATTGGAAAACACAGGCCAGATTTAGTAGTGTAGCTGGATTGCAGAAATAAGGCGCTTGCTGGTAAGTCTCAAAAGAAATATGAGAATTTCACTCAGGTCATATCATTTATACTTGTCGGTTTTATTAGCCAATGCTTTATCTGGAAATTGCCAGGAGATAAGACTAACACAGCTTCCCATTTTACAGGATGCAACGTGGCTTGTGACCGGTATCTCACAAGATCCGCAGGGATACATGTGGTTCGGCACCAAACGTACCGGTTTATACCGTTATGATGGTTACAATATAATTTCTTATAAAAACCAGGCTTCCAATTCAAACTCGCTTTCTTATGATGCCATTGAAACCCTGTATGCCGACAGTAAAGGGATTGTATGGATTGGCACTTTTGGACGCGGCCTGGATCGATTTGACCCCGTCACCGGCAACTTTACACACTTTCGTTTTGCCGCAAATGATCCATTATCACTTAGCAATGATACCGTAACTGCTATACTGGAAGATAAGCAAAAAAACTTATGGATTGGCACCTATGGCGGCATTGGGAGGATGGATCAGAAAACGGGTAAATTTATAAGTTATCGTTACCATGAAACTGATCCAAACAGTTTAAGCTGCAACCAGGTACGTACCATATACCTGGACAGGCAAGGTACCCTATGGATAGGTACGGGGAGTGCTTTTCATGAAAAATCTACCTGTAATTCGGGTGGATTAAACAGGTTTGATATAAATTCAGATAAGTTTACCAGGTACGTGCATGATGCGGCCGATACAAATAGCTTAATTGATAACAGGGTACGGGCAATCTTCGAAGACAAATACGGGACATTTTACGTAGGTACCGCGGGTGATGGCTTGCACACCCTGGACCGCAACACGGGGAAATTTACAAGGCATCTGTACGATCCAAAACATCCTGAAAAACTGAGCAGGCCCCAGGTAAGGACCAACCTTGGATACGTTGACGACCACATAACTTTTATTAACGAAGATGCAACCGGTGCTGTCTGGATAGGTACATTTGCCGGGCTCAACCGCTATGATCCGCAAACTCAAAAAATAAAATACTATCCCTCGTTTGGTGATTCAACCAACGGCGCTGAAGATAATATCGGCTGGAACGCATTCACCTCCCGCGATGGAGTATTGTGGTTCAGCACGCTGGGAAAAGGTAATATTTATCATGTTGACCCATTCTTAAAAAAGATAGGCCATTACGATATGGGCGACCAGGTAAATTGTATATACCAGGAATCTCCGGGTAAATTATGGTTGGGCACCCAGCTAACGGGGCTTATCCGTAAAGATTTAGCTAATGGTACACAAAAAGGCTTTCTTTTTCCAGGCATCAACTCGGTGCAACCAAATAAACAGGGAAAATATTGGATAGGTACTATTGATGGCCTTTTTCTTTTTAATCCGAATACCGGTACTTCGGTGCCGTATAGACGCAGTGGGTCAACCAGTAAATCCGATGATTTTATTATATCCTGTTTATACGTGAACAAACAGGAAAATGTATGGATCGGTGCTGCCAAAGGACTGGATTTGCTCAACACGAAAACCAATTCGTTTACATCATACAGGCACAGTCCAACCGATACAAACAGCCTCAGTGATAATTCAGTAACATCAATTTTAGAAGATAAGGAAGGACGTTTATGGGTAGGGACCCATCCCGATGGGGGTGTGAATTTACTGGATCAACAAACGGGAAAATTTAAACATTACCTGCAAGGCAGGGGCATTACCGGCACTATTTACCAGGATTCAAAAGGGATAATTTGGGTTGGCACACACGATGGCCTGTATTGGTATAATCCCGGAAATGATAATTTTGTAGCTATGACAGACCCGGACACAGGGGCCTCATTAAATTTCATATTGAATATCCTTGCGGATGATCAAAAAAATCTTTGGGTAGTAACCGGAAATGAGTTGATAAAAATAAATGAACAACGAACTGGAATAACCAGGTTCGGGGAAAATGAAGGCGTTAAGCCAAACACAGGATATTGGGGGAATTTTAGCGGAGGTGACGGACATGAAATTTTTTTTGGTGATCAATCCGGCTATTATATTTTTAACCCTGGCCGCATTACTGTAAATACAAGGCCTCCACAAATTCTCCTAACTGACTTTAGTATTAACGGCAAACTGGTTAAAGCCAGCCTCTATGCTGCATTGAACCAGCCCGATATCAAAACGCAGAAAATCGATCTGAAATATAATGAGAATTTTTTATCTTTTAATTTGATAGCCATTCACTATGGCAATCCTCCCGATAACAGGTTGCTCTACATGCTTGAAAATTATGATAATAACTGGCGTGAATCCGGTGCCGGGCAAAAGGCATATTATTTTAATGTGCCGCCTGGCCACTACACACTCAAAATAAAGGCTGCAAACGGAAACGGTATATGGGCTGGTAAAAATATAGAGATAAATATTACCCCACCCTGGTGGCAAACCTGGTGGGCCTATGCTTTAATGGCACTTGGCATTTCGGGATGTATCTGGCTATTTGTTTTATACAGGTCAAGGCACCTGCTGAAAGAAAAAAATTTACTGGAGCAACAGGTTAATTTACGAACACGGGAAGTAGTACAACAAAAAGAAGAGATCAGCGCTCAACGCGACCAGCTTAAACAAACGCTGGAAGAACTTCAAAAAACCCAAACCAAATTAATGCAGCAAAAAGAGGAGATCAGCAGTCAGCGTGATCAACTCGGGCAAGCTTTGGAAGGGTTACAAAATACTCAAAAGCAATTGGTACATAGAGAAAAAATGGCCTCCCTGGGAGAACTTACTGCAGGTATTGCACACGAGATACAAAACCCCCTGAATTTTGTAAAAAATTTTTCGGAGGTAAATATTGAGCTGCTAAGTGAGATAGAAGAAGCGCTGGCAAAGGGAAATATATACGACGCGAAACTTATCTCGCAAGACATAAAACAAAACCTGGAAAAGATAACGCATCATGGAAAACGTGCAGATTCAATTGTGAAGGGCATGCTTCACCATTCAAGAAACAGCACTGATAAAAAAGAACTCACAGATATTAATGACCTTGCAGATGAATGTTTACGGTTAACTTATCACGGGTTACGGGCCAAAGACAAAATTTTTAATGCAAACATGAGGATGGATTTTGATACAAGCATCGAAAATATATACGTCATACCCCAGGATATTGGAAGGGTGTTCCTTAATTTATTTACCAATGCATTTTATTCAGTTACAGAAAAAAACAAACAACAACCTGAAACGCCGGTTGCGGCACAGGCAACTTATGAACCAACGGTATTGGTAACGACTAAAAAGCTCAAAGATAATTCCGATGGCCCCCGGCCCGAAAGCTACCGGGTTGAAATAAGGATACGAGACAACGGCCTTGGAATTCCTCAAAAAGTATTGGATAAGATTTATCAGCCATTTTTCACTACCAAACCCACAGGACAGGGCACCGGACTTGGGTTATCTTTAAGCTATGATGTCATTAAAGCACATGGCGGTGAATTAAAAGTCGAAACAAAAGAAGGCGAATTTGCAGAATTTATTATCACACTTCCGGCGTAATATCAGTTAGGGCTTCCTTGCGTAAGGTATAAACGCCACGCTATAACGGAAGCATTAGACTCAACCAAATAAAATTTACAAAATTGGTATGCCAGTCTTGCGTGTAGATCCAAATTTCCCTTACGACTTATTTAAGCAATTATCTCTTACATCACACAGCCCAGGGTATTACTCAAGATTAAAACTTACCAGTTTTTTAATAGTACCTGCAGATCAAAGTGCTTATGACACAAATGAAAATATGTATATTTCGCTGCGGAAACCCTTTGTGGGATTTATTATACCGCCGGTGATTGTATTCCGATAATATATCTTAATTTCCTCTAATGTTGCCGTTACGTTAATGAATAAATAGAATTTGACGGGGTTTTTAGGAGGAAAAAGTCGATTAAAAAAAATTAATGAGGAGCGATCTACAGGGCATACTTGCTATTATTGATAAAACCAACAGCTTAAGTGACGCTGAAAAAAGCCGGATTGTGACATGGCTTGAGCTATCGGATAGAGAACTGAAAATTGAAGGTTCTCTTGAGAAGGTAAGAACGGTCGTTATGAATATGAGGAAGCCCGATGACCTATTGGGCATTTGCGGGGTATTTTTCGCAGAGCTTCAAAACCTCGGTTTCACAGACATCAGGGATATACAAATTGTTATTACTAACGATGATAATGGCTCTTTGCGTAATTACCAATTTTCGGACAATGGATTAGCAGGTATTGCAGAAGTTTTCTATAAAGGCCATCCCATGACCAGCGACTTTGTAAGTAAAATTCAAAGTTCAGTAGATGGATTTGTGCAGATCGGATTTTCTGGAAAAGAGCTGGCAGAATGGCGAAATTACAGGCTAAAAAACGGCGGGTTACCGGATCCGGGATTAGACAAAGCCGAATCACGCTACTACTATTGGTATTCAATCGGCACCGGCGCCATCGGTATTTCAACTTTCAAATCTATTGATGATGCGCAGATGAAAATCCTGGAAAGATCCAGGAATGTCTTCGCGCTGGCGTATCGCCGGTACATCGATGTAGCCCTGGCAGAAGCACAGGCAAAAGCGGCAAAAATTGAAGCCGCACTGGAAAGGGTACGTTCGAGGGCGATGTCAATGCAGAAAAGTGAAGACCTCGCAGATGCTGTCGGTATTGTCTTTGAAGAATTGGATACGCTCAACATGGGAACCTTGCGATGCGGTATTTCGATCATAAACAAAGAAAAACATACCACTAATATCTGGTCAACAATAAAATCAGAAAAGGGGACGGTAGTACAAGTTACTGGTGACGAATCTATGGATATTCATCCCCTGCTCCAGGGTGCCTATAGTGCATGGTTTAAGCAGGAAGATTATTCTTACCTGCTACAAGGTGATGATCTCAAAAGATTTTATAAAGCGCTTGGAAACACGAATTTTAAACTGCCCGATACAACACATGGCGACACACAACAGTATATGTATGTTGCCCATTTTCCTGCCGGTGGATTATACACATTCAGGGAAACAGAGTTCACCGGTGAAGCGAAAATGATAATTAAACGTTTTGCAGATGTATTTAATTTAACCTATACCCGTTTCAATGATCTAAAACAGGCTGAACAATTGGCACAACAGGCACAAACCGATCTCGAAAACCTGAAAAAGGAAAAAAAAAGAACAGATGAGGCCCTCACAGAACTGAAGGCTACACAATCGCAACTAATACATGCAGAAAAAATGGCCTCTCTTGGCGAACTCACCGCAGGTATCGCTCATGAGATACAAAACCCTTTGAACTTTGTCAATAATTTTTCGGAAGTAAATACAGAATTGATTGATGAGATGAGAACTGAACTGGAAAATGGCAACAGCAATGAGGCAATGATAATTGCAGGTGATATCAAAGAGAACGAACAAAAAATAAACCACCACGGTAAAAGAGCTGACTCCATTGTAAAAGGAATGCTTCATCACAGCCGCAGCAGTACCGGTATAAAAGAATTAGCCGATATCAATGCGCTTGCCGATGAATATTTCCGTTTGAGCTACCATGGCCTGCGCGCCAGGGACAGTTCTTTTAATATTACTATGAATACTGATTTTGATGAAAATATTGGCAAAATAAATATCATACCGCAGGATATTGGCAGAGTACTTTTAAATTTATTTACCAATGCTTTCTATTCGGTCAGTGAAAAAAAACGCCTCCAGCCCGCTGCAGGAACCCCTCAATATGAACCATCCGTCTCGGTAAGCACAAAAAAGATTGCAGTGAAACCCGATGGCTATCGGGTTGAAATAAGGGTGAAGGATAATGGGATGGGAATTCCACAAAAAGTTATGGACAAAATTTTCCAGCCATTTTTTACGACTAAGCCAACCGGACAAGGAACGGGATTGGGGCTTTCCTTAAGCTATGACATCATTACCATGGAACATGGCGGCACCATAACCGCTATTACTAAAGAAAATGAATATGCCGAGTTTATTATAGAATTGCCAGCACTTTGTTAGCGGGTTACATATATTAATTACTACATTCAGAGTAACTTTGATCAAAGTTGTTTTATGTCGCCGGAACCGTTTATTGCTTTTTTTCTTTTACGCGATGTGCGCAGGATCCTGCGCAATACTGCCCGCGAAAGGATATGGGACAAGGAAATTACTTACTTACTATATGGCATAATCGGGCTCTTTGTTTCTGATATTGTTTGTGATATTTTTTTCCACATTGAGATTGTAACAAGATGGATATGGCATTTACTTCTCTTTGCCATTATCGGCATTGCCTTTCTAAAGGAAGACTTTAAAGCCACACGAAACATAATGTTTGCAGTGCTTCCTTTTGCCATTGTATCCCTTGTGGCCGACATTGTTAAATTGTGGAATGCCGAGCGATTCAAATTAATTAACACGAGCCTGGGCATCGCTTCTGTTTTTTCCATAATATGGTTGATCGCAATGCTTGTAATTTCAAGAAAACAACAAAAAGCCCTTCTGATAGAACATCAAAAAACACAACAGGAAGAAGAGCAAAAACTTTGGATGGCCGCGAAAAAAGATGAACTTGAAAAAATTGTAGCGGAACGAACTTCAGAATTAAGACAACAAAAGGAGCAGGTCGAAGCCACACTCACGGAATTGAAATCAACTCAAACACAATTGATCCAGGCCGAGAAAATGGCCTCGCTGGGAGAACTCACTGCTGGCATAGCCCATGAAATACAAAACCCGCTGAACTTTGTAAATAATTTTTCCGATGTCAATGTCGAATTGATTGATGAAATGAAAAATGAATTAAATGCCGGCAATAATAACGCGGCCGTTGCCATCGCCGAGAACATAAAAGAAAATCAGCAAAAGATAACCCATCATGGCAGGCGGGCAGATGCTATTGTAAAAGGAATGCTCCAACACTCCAGGAAAAGCACGGGTCAAAAGGAACTAACTGAAATCAATGTGCTGGCTGATGAATATTTAAGGCTGAGCTACCATGGGCTCCGGGCAAAAGATAAAACATTCAATGCGACAATGAAAGTTGACTTTGATGAGAACATTGAAAAAATTAATCTCGTACCTCAGGATATAGGAAGGGTGTTCCTGAACTTATTTACAAATGCATTTTATGCGGTAAATGAAAAAAGAAAAGACCTCCAGTCTCCGGGCAACGATTCCGTTTCGGCATCCGGTGAGCAGGCCGGATATGAGCCAACAGTTGTTATTACTACAAAAGCTGTAAAGCTTCCTTCAGGAAGCAAGGGAGCATTGATTTCAGTAAAAGACAATGGCAACGGCATTGCCAGCGAGATCATGGATAAAATCTTTCAGCCTTTTTTTACAACAAAACCTACGGGGCAGGGAACAGGCCTGGGCTTGTCGTTGAGCTATGATATTATTAAAGCGCATGGTGGTGAAATAAATGTCGAGACAAAGGAAGGGGCGTTCACCGAGTTTATAATACAACTACCGTTAATCACCAATCAATAATCAGGATAATGCAGAAACTACTGTATGTTTTGTTTATACTGTACGTCCTGTTGGGGGCCACTCCCGCTGTGTCACAACTCAACCCTGATAACCTGGTAAATTATAGTGAATTGGACGGAACGGGAGTAAATACTGTTTTACCCGATAAATTGGGCTATATATGGATGGGCACCCTCAACGGTCTTGTGCGGTTTGATGGAAATGAGTTCAAGCGCTTCTATTACGATCCCAACAACCCCCTCTCCCTGAAGAATATTGTAATATGGTCTCTTTATGAGGATCGTAAAGGAAGGATCTGGATTGGCTGTTTGGATAACATCAATTTATACAATCCCGTTACCAAATCATTTAAGAAATATGAATTCAATCACCTGATAGGGCGCCCGGAAAATCCTCAATCGGGTGTAGCTGCAATTACAGAAGACAGCACCGGGCGAATCTACTTCGGAGTTTCTTCACCCATCGGTAATACTTTTACGCACGGGCTTTTATATTATGATGAAAAGCAAGACACCATCAAGCGGTTTGAATACCCTGATAGCCTTGTCATTCAAAATGTAAGCAGCCTCGCTACTGACAAAACCGGTAATATATGGCTCTTTAGTAAAAGTGGCTTTTTCAAAGTTGACACACAGGGGAAACTTTTCAAAATGCAATTACCACAGGATGTGAACCCCTCCAAGGACCCCTATTTTTTCCAGGTAAAGACCGATAAGGATGGTATCATTTGGTTTACAACAGATATTTCAATGCTCTATTCTTTTAACCCGTATACCGGCAGGTACTTCGGTTATTCATTACAAGGCTTAATAAATAATGAAGTGCTGCCATTGGTTACTCCCGGCATCGCAATCGACTCAAATAATAATGTATGGCTGGGGTCACACCAGGGGCTTCTCTATTTTGACAGGAGCAAAGAAAAGTTTGATGTTTTCAAAACCTCAGACAAAAAAATCGAACATGCCGCAATCAGCAGCCTTGGGTTCGATTCATTTGGCAATTTATGGATGGGCTCCGAAGAAAGGGGATTGCTAAAATATGAAAACAGGACGATCTTAAAATCATACAGCTATAACAAGAATGACAACTCATCCCTGACGGCAGGCTGGGCTAATAATATATATGAAAGCACTGAATGCAAGATATGGATTACCACATCAAATTTTGATAATACCACCTCAGGTATAAGTATATTAGACCCGGTGACGAAATCAATCAACAGGTTCACTTATCAAACGATCATCCCAAAGAGTGTTGGGATAAATGGTTTTTTTGAGTATACGCCGGGCGAATTTTATATCAGCAACGAATTAGGCCATTACCAATATTTTGCGAGGGATCACTCTGCAAAAAAATTAGTATTACCAGGTGTTCCCGACAACAATATCATCTTTCAATTTTATAAAGACCGCAGGGGAAATTTATGGCTTTGCACAGGTACCGGTCTTTATGAACGAAAAAAAGACAATGAAACTTTCACAAGGTATGATTTGAGTACCATTGCAGGGGGCAATTCGAGTAGTAATGAAATAACAAAAGCATTTGAAAGTAAAAACCATGGATTGTGGTTGCTAACTAATAACGGGTTGTATCTATATAACTATACCCGGAGCGTAATTGAAAGGCATGGGTATGATAAAACGGCCGGCGATGTTTTTGTTACCCAGGATATCAATTCATTTTATGAAGATAGTGCAGGTATTGCTTGGGTAGGCACCTGGCAGGGTGGCTTAAGCAAATATGATGTTGCAACAGGAAAGATAAAAACATACACCCGAAGTGATGGCCTGCCGTCAATGAGCATACAGGGAATCCTGGCTGACGAAAAAAACAAAGCTCTTTGGCTTAGTACTTTTGACGGGCTTAGCCGGTTCAATACACTTACTGGGGAATTTAATAATTTCTCGCTCGCCGATGGTATCCAGGGCCAGTTATTTTCCGACGGCTCCTATCTTAAAACATCAACCGGCCTCTTTATTTTCGGTGGCTCCAATGGCGTAACAATATTCAATCCCGATGAATTCGTTAAAAATTCTCTTCCTCCAAAAGTATTCTTAACAGATTTTAAGATTGCCAATAAATCGATAACATCGGGCCCTGGTGCCCTGTTAAAAAAGGCAATTTATACTACCGATGAAATTACTTTAAAATATAATCAGAATAATATTTCAATAGATTTCGTGGGCATACATTTTACAGATCCATCCAAAAATAAATATGCTTATAAACTTGAAAATTATGATGAAGAATGGCGCGAAGTAGGCAACCAGCGCACTGCATTCTATTCCAATCTTCCACCCGGTAATTACCTGTTCCATGTAAAGGCAGCTAATAGCAACGGGATCTGGAATGAAAAAGGAGCCTCGCTGAAAATAGAAATTACATCTCCGTGGTGGAAAACGGTTTGGGCATATATTTTATACGCATTACTATTTGCAGCAATTATCTGGTCATTCATTGCCTATCGTTCGCGCCGGTTAATAAACGAAAATTTAATTCTTGAAGGAAGGGTTATGCATCGCACTGCTCAATTAAACCAGTCGCTTGAAAATCTAAAAGCAACCCAAACCCAGCTTATACACTCGGAGAAAATGGCTTCACTCGGAGAGCTCACCGCCGGTATAGCTCATGAAATTCAAAACCCTTTAAACTTCGTCAATAACTTTTCCGAAGTCAATACAGAATTGATTGCTGAAATGCAGGCCGAAATTGATAAGGGCAATATACAGGAAGCGAAAATTATCGCCAATGATATAAGAGAAAATGAACTAAAAATAAACCACCACGGCAAACGCGCAGATGGTATCGTAAAAGGGATGCTACAGCACAGCCGTACCAGTAGCGGTATAAAAGAACTCGCCGATATTAATACATTAACGGATGAATACCTTAGGTTAAGTTACCACGGCCTCAGGGCACGGGATAAAACGATCAATGCAACCCTTCAAACTGATTTTGATGATAACATCGGTAAGATAAATATGATCCCACAGGATATAGGAAGGGCGCTGTTAAATCTATTCACCAATGCATTTTATGCAGTGACTGATAAAAAGAAAAACCTGGGTGATGCTTATGATCCTATTGTTTCTGTAAGCACGAAAAGGGTGAGGGATAAGGTTGCCATTACCGTTAAAGATAACGGGCCGGGCATACCACAAAAAGTATTGGATAAGGTATTTCAGCCATTTTTCACAACGAAGCCAACAGGCCAGGGAACCGGCCTGGGCCTCTCATTATGTTACGACATCATTAAAGCCCACGGAGGAGAATTAAAAGTAAAAACGAAGGAAAATGAGGGCGCTGAGTTTATTGTTTTGTTGCCTGCAAAAGAAAACGCACAGATTTATTAAACATGAAAAGCATTATTACCCTATTTGTTTTACTAATTGCAAATCCTGTCTTTTCTCAAGTACCTTATGTAGATAGTTTTAAAAAAAAAATTCTTTTAAATTCTATACCGGTATCCAACGCATCCTTTTAGTATCTGATCTTTCTGCAATTCCAGTTTATTTAAAACCGGATTATGCATTAGTATATACCCAGGAAAGATTAGCCCTGGCAGCCAGTACCAGCTTTCCAAAAGGAGAGGTGTACTACAAAGGTTGTAGGGGTATTGTAATGTGGATCGTGGTGAGTGTCAAAAAGCAAATGAATTATTACTGCAATCTTTACAATTTACCGGATTAAATAACATTCCCGATTTGCAGATCGGATCTCTCAGCACATCTGGTGCCAGTTTCAAAGGCGACGATTTGGGATTGGCTTACCTGGAAACAGGAGCAATTTACCTGGATATGAATAAGCCAGCCTCCTAAATTTCAGCCATAAAACCAGTTGGGCTTATTCGCCTGTTTTGGTAGTTTTGGTAACCTTCCGTGGTTTATATTGTGTAAACTTTTTGACTAAATGAAACGACAAAGTACAAGAAAGACTGGTAATAAATCCAATAACTACCAGGTAGAAATTAGGGTAGGAGACAATGAAATGGGAATTCCACAAAATTTATTAGGCAATATTTTCCAGCCATTCCTCACAACAAAACCAACCGGCAAGGAACGGGATTGGGGTTATCTTTAAGCTATGATATTATTAAATCACATGGCGGGGAACTGAAAGTGGAAACAAAAGAGGGTGAGTTTGCAGAGTTTATTATTATATTACTCTATCATTAAAAGTTATAAATTAAGGTTATGAAAATTTTAGTAGTTGATGACGAAAAGGATATGCAAATATTATTTGAGCAGCGTTTCAGGAAAGAAATCCGGGCTAAGGACATGGAATTTGTTTTTGCCTTTTCAGGTGAAGATGCACTGGCATATCTCAATCAGCATGTTCATGAAGTGGTATTGATACTATCTGATATTAATATGCCAGGAATGAGCGGGCTCGAATTGCTTGCTCATATAAAACAAAAATATACCAAGCCTCCGCCAATGGTAATGATGATCACAGCATACGGAGATGCTGACAATTACAATGAAGCTATGCATTTGGGAGCAGATGATTTCCTCACCAAACCGCTGGACTTTATGATATTAAAAGAAAAACTAAAAACTTCAATTAATGACTAAAATATTAGTGGTTGATGATGAAATTGATCTTGAAATTCTCATCAAGCAGAAATTCAGGAAGCAAATACGCGAACACCAGTATGAATTCATTTTTGCTGTGAACGGGAACGATGCGCTGGAAAAGCTGAAGCAATACCCTGAGGTTGATGTAATGCTTTGTGATATAAACATGCCCGGCATGGACGGGCTGACCCTGCTTACTAAATTAAAAGAGGTAAGCCCGCTAATAAAAGCAGTTATCGTTTCTGCCTATGGCGACATGGAAAATATACGCACCGCTATGAACCGCGGCGCTTTTGATTTTCTATGCAAGCCCGTAAATTTTCAGGACCTCGAGCTCACCATGAAAAAAACGATTGAGCATGTTGCAGAATTAAGGAAGACCCTCCAGGCCATAAAAGAAAATAATATCCTGCGCATGTATGTAGATGAAACGGTGCTCAATTTTATGAATCGCCGCGAATACGAACAAACATTGATGGCCAATGAAAGCGTGGAGGCAACGGTTGCGTTTATTGATATATGCTACTTTACAAGCATCAGTGAAACCGAGCCTGCAGATGTAGTTGTAAAGCTGCTAAACAAGTATTTTGATGTAATAGTAAAAGAAATTATCGCACAGGGCGGTTATATTGATAAATTTATGGGAGATGCCGTAATGGCCGTATTTCGTGGAGATTATCACCTCGACCGGGCCATCGAAGCTTGCCTGTTGGTAAGAAGCCAGATAGAAAAATTTCCTTTGGAAATAGATCATCCTGCTTTCAATCCTAAAGTGTCCATTGGGATCAATAGTGGAGAAATGATCAGTGGAAATATAGGCTCCGCCAATTTGCGCCGTCTTGATTACACGGTTATCGGGGATGTTGTAAATACTGCACAGCGATTACAGTCTGTGGCTAAAGAAGGCCAGATTTTAATTGACGAAATTTCGTACAAAAAAGTAAATGAATTTTTTCAATGCCAAAAAGTTGGAGAAACCACCCTCAAAAATAAAAAGGGTGCAGTAGTTACTTACGAAGTGATGGGTTAAACTATACAAAAAAGAACTGGTTATACAACAAATGAATTATTCTTCCGGTAACTTAAAAATTCACACATTCAAGCAGCTAACAAAAGAACCATTCAACCCGCTACATTCCAGATGCCAATAAAGGACCACTATAATACCATTGAATCCAATATATTACTGAAACTTCGAAAAGGATTGTCAAAAGACCTTACGTACCACACGGTTCAGCATACGCTGGATATTTTAAAGAACGCGGAAAGAATAGCCCACCAGGAGAATATCCATAACGAAAACGATCTGGATCTTCTAAAAGTCGCCTGCCTTTACCACGACAGTGGCTTCCTTTTTAGCTATAAGGGGCATGAAGAAGAATCCTGCAAACTCGCAAAAAAAGAGCTACCTGGTTTCAATATTACACCAAATGAAATAGAAGTTATATGCGGCTTGATCATGGCCACTAAAATTCCCCAGACACCTCATAATAAACTCGAAGAAATTATTTGCGATGCTGACCTGGACTATTTAGGAACAAAAGATTTTTCAAGGATCAGTGACACTTTATTTCAGGAATTGAAAAAAAGAAAGATGGTAACCACTAAAAGAGAGTGGGATACAATACAGGTAAGCTTCTTAAAGAAACACCATTATTTTACTGAAACCAGTAAAAAATTACGCGAAAAACAAAAACTAATTCACCTTAAGGCTATTGAGGCCATGCTTTAAGTTAATATATAACAATATATTTAAGGGGAGAAACTTTTTAAAAATGAAACCTTATAAACTAAATATAAAGCTAATTGTCGCGTCCGTAGGCATTTTTAGCCTATTAATATTTTCACTGGTCCTTATCATCTTTAAAATTACCAAGGTACAAACCGTAGGAGAAATACTGGTTGAGTATGCTTATATAGTCGCACCAACCAGTATTCTCTGGATCATTACCGATAAATTTTTATGGCATACGAAATTGCTTCAATCCATGCGGCGGCCATTAAATATTCCGCCCGATATAAGGGGTCGATGGGAAGGGATACTCGAAAACGCTGATGGCAGTGAGCCGCAAAAATTTGTAATTGAAGTTAAGCAGACACTCACAACGATGAATGTCATATCTTTTTCCACAATAGCCAGGTCTGCCAGTATTCTCTCTGAAATAGCCTCCTCCGAAAATGAAGATCATTTTACATTGTGTTATTTATGGCAGGGCGAAATCAATACATCAATAAAAGACCTGCACCACAGGGAACATTTTTTTGGATATACTATGCTTAAGCTCCATGAGCGCGAATCACCAAAAATTTTAGATGGTTCCTATTTCACAAATCGCAAATCTGCCCAAACGCGTGGCGGCATTGAATTATCATGGATATCTCACAATTTAAAAGAGAAGCTTGATTAATATTCCGGAAATAGTCATTTCTTTTATATAGTTGTAATATCAAGGTTTGATCCCCGGTTGCGAAAGCACCCGACCGCATAAATCGGCTTTGTCGATAGGGAAATCAAATTGCATCGAAGAAACTCCAGGGATAACCAACTTTACGCATTACACAATAAGACATACAGGACAAAAAAAGAGATTTCAAATTTTTTCATCAACTTCTATTTATAGGTTTTAAACCATCTTTGTTATTTTGCAGTAAATGGTTAATAAAATGAGCAACCCATTTTCACCGGCGGGTATCAACAAATGTCTTATTATTGGCACGTCTTTCCTTATAATTTCCTGCGGGAATAATGGGGATGCCTTTACATCAAAAGAGCGCGCAGTAGTAACGGATAGTGTAAAGGCGTTGACAAGTTCAATCGCAAGGAATGTTTCGAGCGAGGGGCCTATTGCCTGGCTGCGGTATTTTGAAACCAGTCCCGGCTTTTATATGGCATCAGCGGGACGTTTGGTGTTCCCCGATAATGAGGCTGCAAAATATTTCATAAAAAATTCCCTGGTGCGGGCTGTCACTAAGATAGAATTGCGATGGAACAATATTCGTATCGATCCCCTTAGCCCGTCACTGGCAAGTATAGCAGCGGTGTTTCATGAAGATATTACCGGAAATACCGGAAATAAGATAGTCGAAGACGGCTACTTTACTGCTATAGCCGAACGTTCGACAGCAGGCTGGCAATTGCGGAATGCCCATTGGTCAGTAATACCTGCAGATAAAAAATAATTCAGCTAAAGTGGGTTTATCCAAATTTACCAGGACTAATAATGTGTAATTGCCAGCACCTGATGATTTTACAATTCAACTTTTTTTAATTTGTGTATTTAGTGAATGAAATTCGTTTCCTTTTTTTTGGTGAAGCCTTGCGTCCAACTACCCCGAAATAATTATATATATAAAAAACTCCCCTTGCATTGCTGCAAAGGGAGCTTGTATTTTACATTGTACACCACACACGGTATGTTGCACACATTATGATTAATATCCCATATCACCC
>JBDTLZ010000322.1:0-16888 GCA_039934515.1 Ginsengibacter sp. | reverse complement strand
AAATCAAAGTAATTTATTTTATGGGTTCCGGAAAATTGCTCAAATAAAGTTTGGGCAATTTTTATTATGGGTAGTTCGTATTGATAACAATGAACTTTAGAAATCTAACACAGCCATTTTTTTGTGCGCCGGTTCTCACGCAAGGTCTTTTTAATTCGGGTGTTTGTGCTGTGAAGACCCCGTCGGGACATGACGGTTTTTTGAGTATTGTGGATCTAAATTCCCGGCAGGAGAAAACATTTCTGCAGGTAAGAAGTAAGAATGTCCTGCTGGCGTCTTTACAGTAATTATTTTCAAATTGTATAGCGTTTGCGTGAGACCCCGGCATAAAGCAGGCATGAACATTAGAAATGCAGACCGATAGTTGCTGTAAGAGTTTCTCACAAAAAACAGCCACAAAAAAAACCCACTTTTTTAAAAGTGGGCTGCTTAAAATTTTGTTCTGGAAGGTAAAGCGGGTCTTCGCCTGGTTACAATGTCCCGAAGCAAAAACCAACAATTAATATTAACCGGCGTTTGCTTCGGTAAGCCTTACGCCATTTTTGTATTCTCCTAAAAGAACCACCTTCTTAAACCTGGAATATTGCTTAGCCGCAATTTCCATTCCTGCTTCAGTATCACTCCTTAGCTTTAGACCTTTGCTATCGGCAGAATTATAAATTTCGATATAAAAGCCATCTCTTAAGGTAATGGGCCTTTCTCTTGGTCTTCCTGTTCTCATTTTTATTATTTTTTAATTATGATAGAAATTTCCTGCTGGTATTGTTTTAGTTACCCATTTTTATAAAAAATAGGAGTGACTTTCCGCAATATACCTTTGTTTTGGCCAAATCTGGCATTTTTCCTCCTCTTTAGCACTAACTTAACAGCTAATTCTTCTTGTAACAAATTTTATCACCAATTGTTGAAAATAAAACGAATTTTTTTTGGAATGGAAGTACTAGCCGCGAATTAATACCTGTATAACTCAGATTTGTAGGGCCCTTCCTTTGGAATTCCCAGGTATTCGCTCTGCTGTTCAGTAAGTTCTTCCAAAACAACACCAATTTTCTTTAGATGAAGACGGGCAACTTTTTCATCAAGATGTTTCGGCAGAACATATACCTTATTTTCATATTTATAAGCATGCAACCACAATTCAAGTTGTGCAAGCACCTGGTTGGTGAACGAATTACTCATTACAAAACTTGGATGGCCCGTAGCGCAACCCAGATTTACCAAACGGCCTTCAGCAAGTATGATGACATCTTTGCCTTCAAGAGTATACAGGTCAACCTGGGGCTTAATAGTATTTTTTGTTTTACCATAATTCTGATTCAACCAGGCAATATCGATTTCAATATCGAAATGGCCGATATTACAAACAATTGCCTTGTCTTTCATTGCCAGAAAATGTTCTTGTCTGATAAGGTCACGGCACCCGGAAGCGGTAACAATAATATCAGCCTCTTTTACTGCATCAATCATTTTCTTTACTTCATAGCCATCCATAGCAGCCTGCAAAGCGCAGATGGGATCAATTTCGGTAACAATAACCCTGGCACCAGCTCCGCGAAGACTGGCGGCAGAACCTTTGCCAACATCGCCATAGCCACCAACAACGGCAACCTTACCCGCCATCATGATATCGGTCGCCCTTCTTATTGCATCAACCAGGCTTTCTTTACAACCATATTTATTATCAAACTTAGATTTGGTCACAGAATCATTTACATTGATTGCCGGAACAGGCAACGTGCCTTTTTCCATTCTTTCGTACAACCTGTGAACGCCTGTAGTAGTTTCTTCAGATAACCCTTTCAAATGTTGAATAAGTTCGGGATACTTGTCAAAAACCATATTGGTCAAATCGCCGCCATCATCAAGGATCATATTCAACGGTCGATCGGCACTTCCAAAAAAAAGTGTTTGCTCGATACACCAATCACTTTCTTCATTGGTTTGGCCTTTCCAGGCAAACACCCCAATCCCTTCTGCAGCTATTGCGGCCGCAGCCTGGTCCTGGGTTGAAAATATATTACATGAGCTCCATTTTACCTCTGCGCCCAGATCTATTAATGTTTCAATGAGCACGGCTGTTTGTATGGTCATATGCAGGCATCCGGCAATCCTGGCACCTGCAAGCGGTTTTTGTTTGCTAAAATCTTCTCTGAGAGCCATAAGCCCTGGCATTTCTGCTTCGGCTAACATTATCTCTTTACGGCCCCAGGCAGCGAGGCTCATGTCTTTAACCTTATTTTTAAGGCTAAAGTCAATGACATTCTTTGTAATTGTTGACATAGTAATTGTTTGTTTTAAGATGCAAATCTAATAATTATAGAATAATATTCTAAACAAATACTTAACTTTAGAATAAAGATGGATATAATACCAATAATGTAGAATAAAACCTCAATTAAATATGCAAAAACGTTTACAAAAAGATGAATCAACTATCGACACTGCTGCCCCTGATAAAAAAGATTATGCGATCCTGAAACTCCTTCAGGAAAATGCAAGGATAACTATTAAAGAAATATCTACAAAAGTACACCTGAGCACCACACCCGTTCATGAGAGAATTAAGCGGATGGAGGAATCAGGTGTAATAAAACAATACGCCACGCTGGTCGATCATACTAAGGTCAAAAAAGGGTTGATGGTTATTTGTTATGTCTCATTAAAACAACATAGTAAAAATGCCGGAGATAAGTTTATTAAGACTATGAAAGAACTAAATGAAGTCATTGAGTGTTACAATATTTCCGGCGAATTTGACTTTATGTTAAAGGTAGTATGTGAGGATATGAACGCCTATTATGATTTTCATGTAAATAAATTAAGCCAGATAGAAAATATGGGCCATGTGCAAAGTGTGTTTGTAATGGGAATAATTAAGGAAACGCATCAACTCGTCTATTAATAAAAAAAGATGGGTGGCTTCTCCAAATGGAAAAACGTGCCTTGCATTTATCCCCCGATCATTTTTAAAAATTCTTCTTTTTTGCGCCGTGAAATGTCGATCACAGTCCCATCCTGTAACATTACGTGGCCACCTTCACTGCGTATATATTTTTTTATATAATTAAGATTAATAAGGTGAGAATTGTGTACGCGGTAAAAATTATAAGGAAGCAGCATTTCCTCAAAATCTTTGAGAATTTTTGTTACTATGATGCTTTTATTTTCAGGCAGGTAAATCTTACTGTAATTTGACTTTGATTCTATATGCAGGATTGTCTTTATGGCAATAAACTCGATCCCTTCTGAAGTTGAAATAGCGATCTTGTCCTCCTGGCTCCGGTTATCACTTAAACATCTTTTTAAAATATCCAGTTTTTCTTTTGTTTGCTTATGGCGGTTTATGTTTAGTCGTTCCACTGCTTGCTGAAGGTCTTCTATGCCAATGGGTTTTACCAGGTAATCGAATGCGCTGATACGAATGGCATCTATTGAATAATGATTGTAAGCCGTGGTGAAAATAATATCACAATCATAGTCGCCCAGTTCTTCCAGCATCCTGAAGCCGCTCATACGGGGCATTTCTATATCGAGGAAGACAACATCGGGATGGTGTTGTTTTATCAGCAATAATCCTTCTTCTGGTTTTTGCGAAGTGGCAATGATGCTGACATCAGGGCAAAAGCCCTGCAGCTTTTGTTGCAGGTTTTGCAGGCTGTTAAACTCATCATCTATTATAATTGCCTTTATCTTTTCCATTTAAGTTGCTTTAATTTTTACCTCTATCCTCGTACCTGCTGCGGCACTAACGGCATCGTACAAATCAATAATTTTTACATATTCTTTGATGTTGTCATGCTGGTTAAACAAACATATCCTGTCTTCGGTGATCTTAAGGCCGATACTTTTATGATGGAGTTTGTTCAGTTTATTATATTCAGCAGACTGCTGCCGCCCTATCCCGTTATCTTCAATTATATATTTGATGTAATCCTCATCAAGGGTTGCTGATACAGTTAAAGTTAAATCCGTCCTGTCGCTATGCGCTATTCCATGTACAATAGCATTTTCAACATAGGGTTGTATCACCAATGAGGGAACATTGTAGTCGCCATTCATCAATGATGGGTCTATGTTTTCTTTGTAACAAAATTTATTATTAAACCGCATCTGCTCAAGATCGATATATAATTTCAACGCCGCCATATCAAGTGACACGGTAGTGATCTCGTCACGGCTGCTTTCTAAAATAGTTCTTATAAGTAACGCAAATTTGTGGAGGTAATCACTTGCCTTCCTTTTTTCATTTTGCATCATAAAATTTTCTATACTGTTAAGGCAATTAAATATAAAATGGGGATTCATCTGCGCGCGCAATGATTGTATTTGTGACTCAGCAATTTTCTGCCTGAATGTAAATTCTGTCCGCTTCTTTTTAGCTTGTACAGATTTATGTATGAAAAACGCGATGGCTATAGTAAGGAAAAGAAAAATTACCGCTGCCAGTAATAATGCATTTTTAAAAATAATCTGGCTCTTTTGCAATTGAGCAAGTTCCTGCAGGTGCCTGTTCTCGATCTCTTTGCGCCTTACCAACCATTCCGATTCATTGATAATTACATTTCGCCTGTTATTTTCGGAAAATAAGGAATCGAATGCCTTACGGTAAACCCGGTAAAAGATCAGTGATGAATCTTTATCCTTTTTATCATCATATACCAACGAGAGTTGTTCTGCGGCATTGGAGATGCCTTCATAATATTTGGTTTGCCTGGCTATGGTTAATGCGCTGTCTAGTAATATTATTTTTCTATCGGCTGTCAAGTGAGTTAAAAACTGTGCCTCCGCAAGATAAACCTGGTATTCATTCCTGAGATCCCTTTGCAGCATTGCCTGTTCCATGGCTTTCCGGAAATAGAAGCCTGCGGAATCGAGGTGATTGGCGATAGCATGCAGTTTGCCGAAGCCAACGTAATATTGGGAAAGGATATAGCTTTCACCTGCCAGTCGGGCGAAAGGCATGCCTTTTAATAAATTCTTCTTCGCATTGGTATAGAGTTTTTCATTAAGGTCGCACTGGTGTAATAGCTCATAATTAATAGCCACGCCCCGCCAGGCCTTCAGCTTTGTATTAAGGGCGATCGCTTCCTGTGTGTATTTTCTGCATTTTTCGAAATTCCGGAGCGTTTTAAAATTATCCCCGGCATTGTTAAGAGATACTGCTTTTAATCTTTGCGCACCGCATGCTTCTGCATAATCAATTGCTTTAAAAAAAGCATTATTGCTCGCGTCAAAATTCCCCGAATTGTATAATAAAATACCAAGGTTTATTTGGGCAAGGGACTTTCCGTAAATAAAGTCAAGGCTATCACTTAAGGCAGTTACTTTTTCATAGTAGTAAAAAGATCTTTCAATATTTTTTTCGCTGAGCCGGTAGCTGATCCTGTGAAGTGTTTGGATATGCAGGGAATCTATTTTCGGGTGCCGGTTCACCCAGCTGATGAGGCTGTCAACATAGGTATCCTGTGCAAAAATAGTCAGGGCAAAACAATTAATTAATACAAGCAAAAGGGTTCGTTTTCCCATAAACAATAAATAATGCTGTAAATTTTTACGCTATAAGTCTTATTTAAAGCTAAAAAATAAATGATAGATACAATAGCTTCAATTTACGCCGGAATGAATCAGGATTGAGGCACATTGAATAGTCGGCTGGCATGTCTTGAGTAAATGGTCAGTGTGGTAAAATAAATGGAGGGATGTAATTTATGCCAGGGCAAGGTTCATGACATAATCATTCATGAAGTAGCCGCCGCCGATATCAATATCTTCTTCTCCAACGATCGCAAATCCATGTCGTTCATAAAATAACCTGGCTTTATTGAACCGGTTAACATTGAGTTCAAGAAAAAGAGCCCCGGATAATTTCGAGCGGTTTACTACGTGCTCCAGAAGTAATTTGCCTGCGCCGGTTCCCTGTTGCCCTGGTAATACATAGATTTTATGAAGCCGGTAAGTTACTGCATCGTGGTCATTCGGTGAATATGATGCAAATCCAACCGGTAGATCGTTACAAAAAACAAGAATAAAACTATGTTTCAATACATTGAACTGGTTTTGAAGCGATGGAAGAGAATAAATTTTCTCCAGCATATATTTCAGCTGCCCCGTAGATAGTAGCTCACCATAGGCATACGGCCAGATTCTCTGTGCGAGATCGTGAATTATGGGCAGATCTGCAAAATCTGCATTTTTTATCCGGGGCATTATTATTGAATTGTGATCTTCAGTTCGGGTGCAGAAAATAATCTCCCGGCATTATCTTTTACGAAGATGTCAAAGAAATACAGTTCCTCGCCTTTTTGAAAGCCGCCGTTTAGATTATCGACCCATATTTTTGGTAATGGTGTGACTTTGAATCTGTCGGCAACAGTAGTAAATGTATTTTGTTTCCTGCCGGTTTCTTCATCCTGGATTGTGCTTTTTCTTTTGTAAAGGAACTGGTATGAATCTATGATATACATGTTTTTTGCTGCATCAGTTATTTTTAAAGGCAAGGCAATTAATTGCGCTGCTTCCTCTTTTGTAACCGCTGCGCCATTGGTATTTATACCCAGGAAGGTTTGCACAGCCGGGGGCTTAAACTTTACCACTTTAGTAACCGGGGGCAATTGTGCATGTGCAGTGATTGCCGCGCCTGTAAAAAGGAGAATAGAAAATAATACTGCTGATAATTTCATAAGGAATGTTTTTGCTGCAATGTGCCATTGAATGTCCGGGTTAATCCAGGAAAGCAATGCTTTGCTCAATGGCCCGTATCTTCTCTTCGGCATCAGCTTTCTTTTTTCGTTCCAACCCGATCACTTCAGCTTTTGCGTTTTGTACAAATCTATCATTACTTAATTTTCTGTCAATGGTATTTAAGAAACCTTTAAGATAATCAAGGTCTTTAAGCAGTTTTTCTTTTTGGGCGGTTACATCAACCCGTATGTGGCTTTCAATATACAGTTTCTCTTTGCCTACAACCATCATAACCGATGAAGCTTTAGGTTCGGTGATAAACTCAATGCTTTCCGCATTTGATTGTTTGCCGAGAATATTCCTGATAGATTCATAAGATTCCGGAGACGTGGTTTCGATGTACAACCTGATCGTATCTTTTTGCCTGATATTATTTTTATGCCTTGCATCCCGCACAGCAGTTATCACATCCTTCAGTTTATTACCAAGCTGTAAAATTTCTTCATCAGGAAGGCTGGTTGTAGTAAATTGTTTTACAATAATGTCGTCGTCCCTTTCTTTTAAAAGATGGTAAATTTCCTCGGTGATAAAGGGCATATATGGATGTAAAACCTGTAACACATCTTCAAAAAAGGATACAGCAGCATGGTAGGTTTCCGGTTCAACGGGATGGCCGTATTCCGGCTTTATCCATTCAAGGAACCAACTGCAGAAATCATCCCATATAAGAGAATAAATGATTTTTAATCCTTCACTCAGCCGGAATTGTTTCATCAAAACTTCAACCTGCGACTTCACTTCGTGTAAACGATTCTCAAACCATCGTATGGCAAAATTGTTAGTCATTCCCGTATGCTCATGGCCAGCGGTATCCGGTTCGTTTTCCCCGGCCAGCTTCCCGCCCCACATCTTTATAAGTTTTAATGCATTCCAAAGTTTATTATTAAAATGCTTCCCCTGTTCAAGGCTTGCTTCGTCGAACAGGAGGTCATTACCGGCAGGGGAGGAGATCATTATTCCGAAACGAACAGCATCAGCCCCATATTCGTGTATAAGCTGTAAAAGATCGGGGCTGTTTCCCAGGCTCTTGCTCATTTTTCTCCCTTGTGTATCACGCACCATGCCTGTGAAATAAACATCGCTGAATGGCTTTTCATGCATATACTCCATTCCTGCCATGATCATCCTGGCCACCCAGAAAAAAATAATATCCTGTCCCGTAACCAGTACGGAACCCGGGTAATAATAATTTAAATCTGCATTTCCGGGTTCTGTTATTCCATGAAACACCTGCACAGGCCATAGCCATGCAGAGAACCAGGTATCAAGAACGTCTTCGTCCCGGGTTAATGTACCATTGGGTATCGAATATTGATTGTTGTACATTTCTTTTGCCTGCGCTTCAGTTTCTGCAACTACAAACCTTCCTCTCTCATCATACCAGGCAGGTATTTGCTGTCCCCACCAAAGCTGCCTGCTGATACACCAGTCCTTGATATTTTCCATCCAATACTTATAGGTTGCCAGGAATTTTTCACCGGGATGGATGGTAACTTTACCCGAGGTAACTGCTTCCAGCGCTGGGCCGGCAAGTGCTTTTATTTTTACAAACCATTGCGTGGAAATCTTCGGCTCTGCTACCACGTTAGTACGCTGGCTGTAACCAAGCCTCGTAGTATATTCTTCTTCTTTTATTAAAAATCCTTTTTCTTTCAGTTCGGCTACAATTTTTTTTCGAGCCACAAAACGGTCTTCGCCAACGAAGATTTGTGCGGCATCACTTATAGTGCCATCGTCATTCAAGGTATCAACAACGGGAAGGTTATATTTAAGGCCGATATTAAAATCATTGATATCATGTGCCGGAGTGATTTTTAAAATGCCTGTACCAAAATCTTTATCGACGTAATCATCAAAAATTACCGGCACTTCCTTATTGATCAGCGGAATAATCACTTTCCGTCCTTTTAAATGCAGGTACCGTTCATCGTGGGGATTTGCGCACACAGCCACATCGCCCATAATGGTTTCAGGACGTTGGGTAGCGATGGCAATGTAAGCGGCCGCGGGGGAAGATGGATCGGTTGTGCCTATCCCGGCCGATCCTGGGTGTTCACTACTTAATAAATATTTAATGTAATACAGCTTTCCCGCTACTTCTTTATATTCAACTTCTTCATCGCTCAATGCTGTTTTTGCAGCCGGATCCCAATTGATCATCCTGGCGCCGCGATAAATAAGCCCTTTGTTATAGAGGTCCACAAAAACTTTTATTACCGCCTTATAATAATGATCATCCATGGTAAAACATACCCTTTCCCAATCCACACTACAGCCCAACCTGGCTATCTGGTTATATATTATGCCGCCATATTTTTCCTTCCATTCGTATGCATATCTCAAAAACTCTTCCCTGGATATTTGATTTTTTTCGATTCCTTTTTCATGTTTCAACATATCAACCACTTTGGCTTCGGTAGCAATAGAGGCATGATCGCTGCCAGGGACCCAGCAGGCATTAAAGCCACTCATACGGGCTTTGCGTATTAAAATATCCTGCACGGTCTCGTTCAGTGTGTGCCCCATATGGAGCACGCCTGTCACATTTGGGGGCGGTATAACAACTGTAAAAGCCGGGCGGCTATCGGGGACGCTTTTAAAATAATTTTTTGAAAGCCAATGGTTATACCATTTTTCTTCAACCGTCGCAGGGATGTAATTTTTACTTAAGTCCATAGATCCATTAAAATTTATATAGCCTGCAAATGTAATAAAAACAGCAGGTAGTCGTTCACCACACCGCCGGTATAAATTGAATTGTTGAGTTTTTACAATAAAGTGATGGGGGTTGGTTCAGCCAGGATCATTTTTAGCGTCTTCAGTTAGAATTCCCGTGTGATTGTTCCCACTTAACGCTGAACACATAACATGGGAAGAAAAATAATGTAAGGCGAACAAATGTAACGGGTACATCATCCAATGTTGCCCGCGATGCACACTCGAAAGTAAAATATACTGGCGGGATTAAACTTATTGTATTTGTTACTAAGGAAGTTAGTAAGTTTGTGGTTAAATCAAATTTTTTGTTATACGCTATCGTAGATATTGAAACGACAGGTGGTTATGCCGCTGCTAACGGCATTACTGAAATTGCGGTTTGTGTTTCGGATGGCGAACAATTAATAAGCCATTATCATACTTTGCTCAATCCTGTTTACACCATCCCAAAATATGTAGCAGCCCTTACAGGCATCACCAATGAAATGGTGGAGTTCGAAAGGCCTTTTAGCAGCATTGCCTACGAACTCTACGAAATGCTGAGTGATAAAATATTTGTTGCACATAATGTGAATTTTGACTATTCCTTTATACGGCATCAGCTGGCCCAATGCGGTTATGAGCTCGATTGTAAAAAGCTTTGTACGATAAGGCTCGGCAGGCAGATCTTACCCGGTATCCCCGGTTACGGCCTGGGCAAAATATGCAGGCACCTGGGTATAGCAATCGAAGACCGTCACAGGGCAAGCGGTGATGCCAAGGCCACCCTTCAATTATTTCATCATCTCCTGAAGTGCGACTCAAACAGGCACGTAGAAGCGATGTTGAAAACGAAAAGCAAGGAACAATTTCTTCCGCCGAATATTTCTTCGAAAACTATTAAGAAGCTGCCACAACAACCCGGCGTATATTATTTTCATGATAAAAAAGGTAAGGTGATTTATGTCGGTAAAGCCCGGAGCCTCAGTAAACGGGTAAACAGTCATTTTTCCAACAACAAACCAAACAGGCAGAAGCAGGAATTTCTGAAAAAAATTTACAACATCAGTTTTCAAACGACCGCAACGGAATTGATGGCCTTCATTCTTGAAAGTATTGAAATAAAAAAGTTGTGGCCCGAGCAAAACCGCAGTCTTAAAAGATTTGAACAATTATATGGTTTGTACGCTTTTGAAGACAGGAAGGGCTATTTACGCCTGTGCATTGAGAAAAAGAAAAAGAATTTAAAATCACTATACACCTTCAACCTGCTTGCGGAAGGGCATGCGTTGTTAAGAAAATTACTGCAGCAATTCAGTCTCTGTCCGAAGTTTTGTTTTTTGCAATCTGAAAATATTGCCTGCCAATTACTTGCAGAAGAAAAGTGTAAGGGAGCATGTGAGCAAAAAGAAAGTTCTGCAGTATATAACGAAAGAGTGATAGACTGCATGCGGCACCTCGATAATGAACTGCCCACCTTTGCTTTAATGGATTTCGGATTAAAAACGGGGGAACAAAGTTGCATTCTTATGGAAAAAGGAAGATTTTATGGAATGGGTTATTTACCGCAGGGAATCAATGTTCATACAATTGATGACTTGAAATTTCATCTCACACCCTACGCCGAGAATGACTATATACGCGGTCTTGTTTACCAGCATGCGGAACGGTTTCCAGCTAAAAAGATTTCTCTAGCCCAATAATTTTCCGAGCAATTTAGTAAAATCCTGGCGCGAGATGAATTCGGCCCCAAGGCTCTCCAGGTGTGCAGTGTAAACCTGGCAATCAACTAGCTCAACCCCGCTTTCCTGTAAAAACTTTACATATTTTATAAATGCAAACTTGCTTGCGTTGCTTTCGCTGGAAAACATGCTTTCGCCAAAAAAAACTTTCCCTAATTGTACGCCGTACAGGCCACCCTTTAATTCACCATTAACCCAGGCTTCTGCGCTGTGTGCAATTCCATTTTTAAAAAGAGAAAGATATGCCTCCTCGATATCATCGGTGATCCATGTTCCGGCTTCACCCTTTCTTTTGGCCAGGCGGCAGTTTTTTATTACCCCGGCAAAGTCTCTATCAACAGAAAATTTGAATGAGTGATTATTAAGCACTGTTCTCATGCTGTTGCTGATATTCAATTTACCGGGGAATAAAACAAACCTTGGATTTGGGCTATACCAACTGATGGGTTCATCCTCATTGTACCACGGAAATATTCCTTTTTTGTATGCTTTCAATAATGTTTCAACCGAAAGGTTGCTGCCGAAAGCAAGAAGGCCATCATCATCTGCTAATTCCACATCCGGGAAATTATTCTGTACACTTGATAAGAAAAAAGGCATCAAAAATAATTTAATGCTGAAGAAGAATATATCCTGGGTGGAAAACGAAAAGGGTGCGCAATATTAAAATTTTTATCAGAAGCGCTTAATGTTCAGAAAGCTCTTCTACAGTTGCTCCTATTCCCCTTTCAGTTATAGAATCACACATGGGTTTTAAAAAATCATAAGTGCCATCCCTGACAGCATATTTACCTTTTGTATGAATTATCATTGCGCATTGTTCTGCCTGTTCCTGGGAATGGCCGCATATTTCGATAAGGGTGGTGATAACCCAATCAAAGCTATTTACCTCATCGTTCCATACCACAAGCTGGCAACTTCCACCGTTGTCAACCAGCAAGTCTGTATCATCTGCTTCGGCTATATAAGGTTTTGTTACGTTCATAAAATAATCAGACAAAATTACGATTTTAAAAATTTAAATCCATGGGTCGGGAGTGCAACTACGATATACGTGAATTGTAACGAATTTTTGGCAACTTCCTTGTTCCCTGATGATCTGCTTTTTAAAAAGACACAAGGCGCATTAATATTGCAAGAGGTATTTGAGAATCAAAGAATTAGATGTATGCCTGGGAGAAGTATAATTTATTAGGCCGAAGTAATTCCCCCGGAAGAAGGATATTTGTGAAAGTGAAATCTATCTAAAATTCAAATAAATCATTATGAAATATCTTATAAAAGTATCACTTGTATTGGTGTTTTTTTGGTTATTCTCTAATCTTTTAATTGCCCAGGCACCAAATCGCCCTGTTCCAGCCAGGACTCACAAGCTAGCAGCGGAAAAAGCATTTGGCAGCCCTCAATCCATCAGTGAAGTGAAAGATATGCTGGAAAATAACGAGGCATATACAGCTTTAAAAGATCTCATAGAAAATTATAAAGTAGCCATAGTGTATGCCGACAATTCTTTTTTTGGAAATGCGAATTTAAAAAGGGGTGATTTTGTTGTGTCATTCAATTCTGCACTGGAACGCATCAAAGATGTCACAAAGAATGCGGAGCTCGATACTTCTGTTATTAACACTTATGACAGGAATAAGGCATATATTACCAGTATTACACAGGTGAAGGATTTGCAGCCAGGGAGTATCTATTACATTGCCGTGCAATCGCTCCTTGAAGAATGGGGGATCAATGCCGTGTTCACAAAAGCAGCTCTTTTAAATGCAGGGTCCATCATATACCAGGATGAGCTGTATGATATTTTGCGCGTTACTTTAGGATATGATTACGGGACACTTATGCCAAAGAAAATTGCGGTTTCAAGAAGCCGTTTTGCCATTATACTCGATGATGTTCTGAACCAGAAAATAAAGCAAGTTGAAACGATTGCAGCCGAAAAAAAGGCCAGGGATGATGCTGAGAAAGCCAGGGTGAATGCAATTATTCAACAGATTCAGCAAAGCCATCGTGATTCAGTGAGTAAAGAAATAGAATTAAGGAAAATCGAGGCCGAAAAGAAAGAAGCTGAAGCGCGCAAGCAACTTGAGGATAAAAAATAAGTGGCCCATCTTATTAATTGTATTCTTATGCCTGCGGCCTAAGATTTTTTATCATGGATTAGAAGGATTAGGCGTATTACACGGATTATCTTTTTGTTTATTTGGGAATGGATTTTAATCGGTGGATTCTTTTTCACCACGAATCACATGGATAATCGGCTCACTAAACTTTTTCACCTAAAATCGTCCTGCAACGAGTTAAAGCTTCCTCAAAGGTATCTGCGATATTGCTCTTCCCAATAGTGGCCACCAGGCCGGATTTTTTTAACTCCTCCATTACCTGCTCACTGGTTACTCCCGACAAGATAATTGTAGTGCCCTTGTTTTTGGTGTCTCTATATACTTCTTTTAAAACGTGTATCCCCGTCGCATCAATGATTGGTACATGCCGCATGCGGATGATAAGTACTTTAGGATGCTTTTCAATGAATTTGATCGCATCCCGGAATTTATACGCCGCCCCGAAAAATAATGGTCCCGTAATTTCAAATACCTGTACATCTTTTGGGATCGTATAATCGCTGGTGGCTTCGGGGTCAATAACGTCGCCCCGGTCGTCTATTTCGCTGGTGAGCACACTTACGTTGCTGAATTTTATCATCTTGCGCATGAACAGGAAAGCTGCCAATACCATTCCTATCTCTATCGCAACTGTGAGATCAATTATTACCGTAAGAAAGAAAGTCGTTAGTAATACAGTTGCATCGCTGCGGGAGCCTTTCAGCACTGAAATGAAATTTTTCCATTCGCTCATGTTATAGGCCACTACTACCAATATGCCGGCAAGAGTGGCCATAGGAATCAGGGATGCCCATTTGCCAATAAAAAGCATTATCACCAGGAGTGTTATGGCATGAACCATTCCTGCAACAGGTGTGCGTCCACCGTTTTTTACGTTGGTCGCAGTACGGGCTATAGCACCCGTCGCGGGAATCCCGCCAAAAATGGAAGAAAAAATATTGGCCGTACCTTGTGCGATCAGTTCCATATTGGATCGGTGATTTCCTCCAATCATTCCGTCTGATACTACTGCTGATAACAAAGACTCGATGCCACCGAGCAACGCAATTGTAAACGCCGGACGTACAAGGTTCTTAATAGTTGTAAGATCAAGGTGTGGTATTACCGGTACCGGTAATGATGATGGAATGGCCCCAAACCTGCTGCCAATAGATTCTACCGGCAAATGCAATAATTGTGCGGCCGCAGTCGTAACCAATATTGCTATTAGTGAGCCGGGGATTTTATGAGTGACTTTCGGCCATAATAAAATGACGGTTACCGTTGCTGAAGATAGTAAGGCAGTATAGATATTTACCGAGTGAAAGTTGATGAAGTAATCTTTCCACTTATCCAGGAAATCTGAGGGCACAGCACCCATTGTCAATCCAAAAAAATCTTTTATTTCTGAAGAAAATATAATCAGGGCGATACCGCTGGTAAAACCAATGATTAACGGGTGAGGGATAAATTTGATAACCGCTCCAAGGCGGGCGAAGCCCATGATGATTAGCATGATGCCCGCAATAAAAGTTGCAATGATCAGGCCATCAATCCCATATTGCTGTACAATACCATAAACAATTACTATAAAGGCGCCGGTGGGGCCACCAATCTGGACTTTACTACCACCCAGCGCAGAAATAATAAATCCTCCAATGATAGCGGTATAGAGCCCTTTTTCCGGCGACACACCTGATGCGATTGCAAAAGCAATAGCCAGTGGTAATGCGACGATCCCGACAATTAAACCGGCCATTAAATCTTTTCCAAATTGTTGTCGTGAGTAATTTTGTAAAGAATCAAATAACTTTGGCCGTAACATGTCTTACTGAATTTGGTGACACCGGTTTAATCTACACCTTTTGTAACAATATATGCCTGCAAATTATTGTGGATGATATGAAGCTAAAGAAAATTGTACAGTTATAAAAAAATAGCATTCCTAAAGAGGTGCCAGGGAGAAACAATTACCAAATGGACATCGAAATTGATGGAAGTTCACAAAACAATTAAAGGTCATGCAGATAAAACAATTTGAAGATAAAAACCTTGCCCACTTCAGCTATGCGATTATGAGCGATTGTGAAAAGAAAATCGTATTGATCGATCCTACGCGGGATCCTCATCAATACCTTAAGTATGCAAAAGATAATAAGGCACAGATCACCGGTATCATAGAAACCCATCCTCATGCAGATTTCATCAGCAGCCATTTGGAGTTGCACAATACTTTAGGTGCGGTTATTTATGCAAGCAAAATGACCGGAGCTGCATATCCCTATCAATCATTTGATGAAGGCCAGGATATAATATTGGGTAAAATAAAATTATCGGCATTGAATACGCCGGGGCATTCCCCGGACAGTATTTGTATTGTATTGGAACATGATGGGAAACAGGAAGCAGTATTTACCGGAGATACCCTTTTTATTGGTGATTGCGGAAGGCCGGACTTAAGGCCCGATGCGAGCAATGCAAAAGATGCGGCGATAAAATTGGCGAAGCAAATGTATCATAGCCTGCGGGATAAACTGATGCCGCTACAGGACGATGTTATTGTGTATCCTGCACATGGGGCAGGTTCGCTTTGCGGTAAATCATTAAGCAAGGCACCTACAAGTACGATAGGGGAAGAGCGGAAGTCAAACTGGTCATTACAACAGCAGCCGGAAGAAGAATTCGTCAAAGAATTGTTGAGCGGCCAACCATTTATCCCGGCTTATTTTCCGTATGATGTTGCGTTAAATAAAAAGGGAGCTAAGGCTTTCAATGAAAGTATCCGCGCAGTAAAGATTGGTGAGCCTGTAACTAATGAAAGCACTAAAAACAGGTTGACCAAAGCCCATTGGATTATCGATGTCCGGGAGGCTGACACCTACAAAAAAGGCCATTTGTTACATTCTGTTAACCTGATGAAAGGTGCCGGGTTTGAGACCTGGTTGGGCAGCATTATAAAGCCGGATGAACATTTTTATATTGTTGCCGCCGATGAAAAAAGTATACAGCAAATAATAGCAAGAACAGCCGTAATTGGTTATGAAAGCCAGGTAGAAGAAGCTTTTCTTGTGAATTATACCGAAGTAACGGAGGAAAAAATAGATGTACAGAAATTTAGAGAAGATCCAAATACCTATACAATAATTGATGTTAGGAATACTTCGGAAATTAAAGATGAAATTATTTTTGAAAATAGCCTTTCAATTCCGTTGGGCGAGCTAAGGGAACGTTTATCTAAAATTCCTCTCGATAAGCCCATTGTTGTTCATTGTGCCAGTGGTTACAGAAGTGCTGCTGGTAGTTCGCTACTTCAGTCTGTCTTAACAGGTAAAGCCAAGGTGTTTGATCTGGGGAAGGCTGTTAAAAAGTTTATGTAGGAATTGTTAAAAGGAGGAATATATACCAGGCCAAAAACATATATTACATGAGGTGTGAAACGCTATATTGGGTGCTTTTAAGCGGGTACTCCAGGTTAAGGGCGGGGAGAGCCGTGATTACTACAGGATTTAAATTTTTTTGAATACCAATCGTCTCTTATATTTGCACTCCCCAAAATAAAGGGAGCATAGCTCAGTTGGTTTAGAGCATCTGCCTTACAAGCAG
>JBDTLZ010000321.1:0-21862 GCA_039934515.1 Ginsengibacter sp. | reverse complement strand
CTAAAGAACCGGGTGCAGTTCCGGGCACTAATTTTTGCTTAAATTTGTGCGCCATACAATCGAAGCGCGTATTCGTCTCTGATGAAAAGATTCTTGTATCTAATAATATCCCTGGGATTGTCATTGCCCGCATTTGCAATACACATTGTCGGCGGTGAAATGATCTATGAATATTTGGGTCCTGGCGCTAACCCGGGTTTCAAAAAATATAGAATTACGCTTAAACTTTTCAGGGACCAGTTTAGTGGAGGAGCTCCAATGCCTGTTAGCGTGTTTATAGGAGTTTTTGATGGCGTCAATCAATATGAAGGCCCAAACCAACCTTATGAAGTCCCCTTAACGAGGGAGGATGATGTAACGGTAAACCCATTTCCGCCGTGCGTTGTAAATGCTGATCCTATAAGCTATCATGTTGGACTTTATGTTAAAGAGCTTGACCTTCCGAATAATGTGAATGGATATACGGCTACTTATCAAACCTGTTGCAGGGTGAGCCCGCTTGCAAATGTCAGCGACAATAATTCAAGCGGAGCCGGCTCAACTTATTCTTGTTATATTCCACCCTATATCGATAACAGTCCGCAATTTTCTACGAATGTGAGCCTTATTTGCAGGGCAAGAAGCTTCAATCTCGACTTTAGTGCAAAAGACGCCGATGTCACCGATTCATTGGTGTATTCATTTTGTAATGCCTATGATGGTGGTGCGGCAACGAATGCGAACAATATAAA
This sequence comes from Ginsengibacter sp., assembly GCA_039934515.1. GTDB lineage: Bacteria > Bacteroidota > Bacteroidia > Chitinophagales > Chitinophagaceae > Ginsengibacter. Next base: position 21,131 of record JBDTLZ010000321.1, on the reverse strand, counting down.
CCCGGCGCCTCCCGCCTATGCCTCTGTTATTTATAATAGTGGGTTTTCCGCCGCAAACCCGCTCGGCAGCCTGGTAACTATTGATAGCAAAACCGGGATTATTTCCGGTGTTGCTCCCGATGCCGGCAAATATGTGGTTTGTGTATGTGTGCAATCCTATAAAAACGGAATACCGGTTGGAGAGCACAGAAAAGATTTCATAGTTAAAATAGGGGAGTGTGATTTTGCGGGTGCTACACTTCTTCCCAGGCCAACTTCCTGTGATGGTTTTACGGTTACGTTTTCCAATTTTAATAATTCGCCTCAAAATGAAACCTATTTCTGGGACTTTGGTGTACCATCGCTTCAAAACGATACCTCCAATCTTCAAAGCCCGACATTTACATATCCGGATAAAGGGACCTATGTATACAAACTTGTTATCAACAGGAACCAGCCCTGCGGAGACTCTGCACTTCAAACTATAAAGGTGTATCCCGGTTTTTCCCCGGGATTTAAGTGGACAGGGCAATGTATCAATTCGCCCATACAATTTACTGATACCACAAAGTCCAAATATGGAAATGTAAATTCCTGGCGCTGGAATTTCGGAGATCCTTTTACCCTTGCCGATTCTTCCAATAAGCAAACTCCTGCTTATACGTATGGCAATTCCGGTAGCCCCATAGTAAGTTTAATAGTCGGTGACGATAATGGCTGTGTCGACACAGTGACAGTTCCCGTGTCTGTCATATCAGCACCTGTGGTGACCGGGTCATTTAGCGATACAACTTATTGCGGAAAAGATACCATTCAGCTACATGCCAAAGGGAATTTTCCCGGTACCTTTAGCTGGACACCGGCTACAACAATATTAAATGCCAATACTGCAGATCCGCTGGTATATCCAGCCGCGTTTACTTCCTATATTGTAAAATTCGACGCGGGGGGATGTATAGGCCTTGATACAATAAATGTATATCCGAAAACAGACCTTAGCGCGTCTGTAGCAAGTTCGGCATCGGCAATTTGTGAGGAAGATTCGGTTACTCTTACTGCTTTAACCAATTATAATAATCCTATTCGTTACTTATGGGGGCCGGCTGCCACTTTATTTCCATCCACAACACAAAAAACCAGGGCCTCTCCTATGGTTAATACGATATATACAGTAGTAGCACGATGGGGTAATAATTGTACCGCAACAGCTAATACAGCAGTCACGGTCAAAAAGCTGGCTGTACCTGATGCCGGGCCTGATACCTCTTACTGCGAAGGTTCGCCGGGAGTAATGCTCAATGTTACAGGCGGTGATGATTATGTATGGTCTCCATCGGCAGGACTGAGCAATACAAACATTGCAAATCCCATAGCCCGCCCCGCTTCCACCACGAGTTACGTGGTTTCTGCCGGAGTTGCAGGTTGTGCCAGGCGAAGAACCGACACCGTACTGGTTGTCGTTAGAAAATTGCCGGTGGTGTCATTAACTCCTGATACACTTATTTGTGATATTGATACGCTGCAATTATTTGCATTCGCTGCAGCAGCAACCAAATTTTCCTGGACACCGGGCTATATCATCAGTAATCAGAATATAGCCAACCCGCTGGTAAGCCCGGATGTACCTACAACTTACTATGTGCAGGTTACAGATGGTTATAAATGTGTAAGCACTGATTCAGTTTTTGTTGATGCCAAGCGTTTTGTAACAATACAAACGGCCAATGATACTACAATTTGCCAGGGAGATATAGTGAAATTGAATACGGTAAGTGATGCATTGCACTATTCCTGGACCCCGCCGGCGACTCTCGATAATGGATCGTCGAAATCCCCGGGGGCCAGGCCGCTTACAAATACTACGTACCAGGTCACGGGTTCTATAGGTAAATGCCAGGCCACCGATAATATCACGATAACGGTAGTGCCATATCCGAAAGTAAATGCCGGAAAGGATACCGCTATTTGCTTTAATACCCCGGCTACCTTACATGCATCGGGGGGAATTAATTATTCGTGGAGCCCGCCTGCAGGTTTATCGGATCCCAGTATCCCCGACCCGGTTGCTTCTCCCGATCAAAGTACGCAATATATTGTGTCGGTTACTGATGATAAGGGCTGTCCCAAACCAGTGAACGATACAGTTTTTATAAAAACATATCCTAAAATAATTGCAAATGCCGGCGGTGATACGGACGTAGTTATTGATCAGCCTTTACAATTACATGCTACCGGTGGCCAGGTTTATTTGTGGACGCCCCCAACAGGTTTGAGCAATGCAAATATTGCAGACCCGGTTGCAATGCTGCACAACAACCAACAGTATGTTTTGAAAGCTACCAATTCAATTGGCTGCAATGGAACTGATACGATAGATATTACGGTATATAAAGTAGATCCTGGTTTATATATTCCCAATGCGTTTTCACCGAATGGCGATAATTTAAATGAGGTTTTCAGGCCTGTGCCAATAGGTATGAAATCGCTGACGTACTTTAAAATTTTCAATCGTTTCGGTCAGCTTATATTTTCTACAAATAAGCTAAAAGCCGGATGGGACGGAACTTTCAATGGCAAACCGCAAAATCCTGATGTATATGTATGGATTGCTGAAGGCATTGATTTCAAGAATACTAAGATATCCAAAAAAGGAACGGTGGTTTTGATCAGGTGACGGGTTGCGTTGAATACAATTGGTAATTTTATTCACTGGAGTTATATCTTTTTTGAAAATAGAAAATTGTAACCATGAGTCGTATTGTTTTTATTACCGGTGCAACATCAGGGATCGGAAAAGCCTGTGCAGAGAAATTTGCCGCGACCGGCGATCATCTTATAATCAATGGCAGAAGAGAAAACCGGTTGCAGGAATTGAAGCAATCGCTGGAAAGCCAGTATGGGGTTAGCGTGTTTTGCGCCACTTTTGATGTGCAGGATAAAAAAGAAGTTTTTGATTGCATAGGGTCGTTTCCGGCTCAATGGCAGGACATCGATATCCTTATCAATAATGCAGGTCTTGCACTTGGCAGGGATTTTTTTGATGAAGCACCGCTAACTGATTGGGAAACAATGCTTCAAACCAATGTGAGTGGATTGCTTTATGTATCCAGGGCGGTACTGCCCTTCATGATCAAAAAAAACCGGGGACATATTATCAACCTTGGTTCGGTAGCTGGGGATGATATTTATGAAAAGGGGAATGTTTATTGTGTGAGCAAGGCAGCAGTGGATGCAATAAGCCGATCCATGCGGATTGACTTGCTGCAACACCATATAAAAGTGACTAATATTAAGCCCGGAGCCGCAGCAACAGAATTTGGAATCGTGAGATATAAGGGAGACGCAGATAAAGCTGCAAAAGTATATGAAGGCTTTACCCCGCTTACAGGAGCCGATATTGCCGATGCGATTTTTTATTGTGCGGGCCTTCCCCTAAATATTTGCATTAATGAACTGGAAATCACCTGTATTGCACAGGCAAACGGAATTTTCTTTAACCGCCAGCCCTGATACCGGCAACAAATACTATTGCAATTCGTTATTAAATAGAACATTTGCCCCAAAATAAAATTTACCCTCATTTTGATAAAAAGTGCGGAATAAATTTCATTAAATAGTCAATTTTTTGTAATATTGTTTATCCGCTATCCCCATGAAAAATCTATTTAGAAATCATATATTGATTTTACTATTGCTTGCATTTCAGTTTTCTGTATTTGGACAGGATGTTATCAGGCAGGTTTCATGTTTCGACTCCACTTTAAAAAGAGAAGCAGACAGTTTAAAAGCTGGTTTATCTAAACAAGGTTTTGTTGTTGTAAGGGAAGCAACTATGACCATGGAGAGTCAATATGAGATGCCGGTGATTGTTCCACTTACTGAAGGAAGTTGGTATTATTTTGTTTTCATTGGTGACCTTACTTCAAAACTGTATGAATTGCGAATGTATGATTTCAATGAAAAACAAATAATTTATAAAAAGCAATTTGGCGAAGGCGTTGAAAGTAATATTATCAGTTACTCCTATATGCCGAAGTTCACTGAATATCATATAATAAAACCAGTACAGGTTAATAAACTAAAAAAGAAAAATATTTGTGGATATATAATGATGTTTAAGAAAGTAAAATAGTTTTTTTGTATGCTTGTTGATAACTTAACCCGGGGCCTGATTACCCCCGGGTTTTTTGATGCTATCTACTTTCTGAATTTGATTATTATACCATAGTATTGCCGCTCCTGCCTTGCTGATTTTAACGAAGAATGTTTAAACCGGTTTAAAGTTGACCCTCCGGATTGCAACGTTTTCTTATTCCTGGCCCCACTGATAAAGTTTCGATGTTGCCCCGCTCAAACCAGGAAGGTCTTTGTGGGAGTTTTATCTAATTATATCATTTCATTAAACCTTCCTGGTTTCTCACGCATGCAATTTCATTACTTCTAAAAGGAATTAGAAAATAAATTTCCCGATACGTTCTAATCTGTTCCAAAACAACCGGAATTAAACCCTGCTATTATCCGGCTATTCGAAAATTTATTGAGATAATGAAATTCGTAGCTGCACTCCTGCTCGGGTATCAACTGTAGGCGGTGAAGAAGAGATATAAGGATTCACCCTGCGCTGATCAAAATATAATTTTACATTGATACGGTTGTTGAGGTAATAATCAACGGTTGGGCTAATCGTTATTTCTTTGCTACCATTGGTTGCAAAAGCGCTGTTTTGATCCAGGCGGCTATTGGAAGTTACATTATCGGCTATTTTAAAATCAAGCCTGAAATTGATTTCATTATCCAGTTTTTTGCTATCCTTTTTTGTAAAAGGTACTTTAAAAGGAAGTTTCAGACCACGTTTCCTGAATCCTCCGCCAAAAGTATATTGTGTAGACCTCACCTCGCTGAGCTGGTAATCAATAAGGCTCATGCTCAGTTGCCGCTGTTTTACATATTCAAATTTAAGGCTGAGCTGGTTCGTAAACGTCATATCCACACCTATTAAAGGGGCAAACTGCTCCTGGATGGTTATGTTGGGAATTAAAAAGAAGGGAATGTAATTATTGGAGGATGTGTCAACAAATGAAGGGTAGCCAAATCTTGATATGTCCTGGTAAAACAACGCGGAAGTAAAACTGTTCATCCCGAGACTTGCATTGTATGCATGCGTCAATGAAAAATTGGTGAATATTTTATCGACACCCTTCACCCGGCTCAACCCATTATAACTGACACGCCAGTTAGGTTTAGGTAAAATGCTGCTGAAAGGGTTGGATTTTACGGTTGCATTATTTTGTTTAATCAATGAAACCTTGGTAGGGTCCTGGCCTGTATAGGCAGCAATAAATGCAGGAACAAGCACATCCACAGCGTACCTGCCGTAACCGAGCGAATAACCATCACTGGAAGTAGGATTTCCAGCCTGTTGATTGTATTTATTTATAGTACCCAAACGCTTCGACAATATTTGCCGGTAGTCCTGGAATTTCAAAAAAGTTGCGGAGACCTGGTTGGGGTTGTATTTTTCAAACAACGTATTAAAGGCAATGTAGCTTACATTAAACCCGCCCTGTACATAGGGGCTCAGGTGGCCAAAATGATCCCCGGTACCTGTAGTGTCCTTAAATGTTTCAGAGTAGTTTTTGGTAAAGGATTTATCGAGATTCACATCTATGGTCATATCGCGTACTGGCTCCAGCTGGGCCGAAACGGTGATCTTCTGGTCAAAAGTTTGAACAAAAAGATCGTTGAAATCTGTGTCTCTTGAAATAAGACCCTTCCTGGCAGCTCTGTTTAACCAGTTTGTATCAGGCTGTTTTCCTAAAATAAAATCAAAGCCCGGTGCCATACTTCTAAAATTCTGACCTAACAATTGCGTGCTGTCTGTATACCCGGGAAGCCTGGTATGACTGCTTTGCGAAAGTGTTGCGTTAACAGATTTCAAGCTGGTAAGTAATTTGCCAAAGACCCTTGCTACGCCATTAACTTCAGGTAGCGCCTTTGGATCTTTTTTGGCTTTCGGATCCGGGGTTTTCGGTGGTGGTTTTTTAGCTCCGGTTGAATCCCCGGGTGTATTTTCGTTTTGTTGCTTCGGTTGCGCAACCGCCCTCAGCCACTTCGATTTACTGTAAAGTTTTGCAAAATCAAGTTGAAGATTTGCTTCTTCCTGCTGGCCATTTTCAAGGAAATTTCCAAGATGTACCGCGAGCCTGGAAGCGCCTATCCATTGGTAGTTGGCAGTATAACCGATCCGCAAAGTTGTCCAGTCTGTAAGGGGGAACTTATTAAGCGGCACATTGTATGAAAAATTAATTGTTTGGGTAAATATGGTATTGCGTCCCCCGGAAAAGAAATTTCTTCTCACCGTATCCTTTTTAGCCCTGGTATCCAAACGGCCATAAGGCTCATCTATCCTGGCATTATTTAATGCACTATAATCAATATTAAGAGAGTGGGTTATATCCCATCTTAAAATATAGTTCCGGTCAAACGTAAAATATTTATCAAAGGTTTCAGGGATCACATATTTATCGTCACCGATGCTTCGCGGCCTTGTCACACCAAACTGCCTGAACATATCTGCTTTAAAACTTACCTGCGACGGAACCGGGTTAAAATTAAAATCCTTTACAAGATCAAACCAATGTGTTTTTGATTTTTTGAATAATTTTTTTAGAGGAGTTATAAATTTTGGCTGGGTAGCAAAGTTATACCCGAGTCCAGCGCGTTGTTTGGTAACATTGTTGTATTCAATCAGTGGATTATGGGCATTTGTTTTTGTAAATGAATAGCTGAAGTCAAGATTTTCAATATCCCATGGCTTAGGTTTCTTGTTACCCGTCCTGTTTTTATGAACATTGGTAACACTTACCGTTTTCGTAGAGATAAAATCAATGGCATTTTTTCTTATAGAGTCCCGTTCACCTCTTGCCGACTGCCTCATTTTCTGTTTCAGTGTAATATCGAGGTCATATGGGTCAAACTGGGGAGTGCTTGCTGTTTCTGAAAGACTTGCATAAAAAGGAATCGACATCGCGGCTTTTTTCGGAAGCAATTTGCCCAGTTCCAAATTGGCGGCTGCATCCAGTTGTACGAAATTATCCTTAAACCTTTCGGCTACGCCCTGCTCTAAAGTACCAAAACCGTTACTGTGTGTATTCGCAGAAACTGAAATTGTTCCGAGGTCTGCAAGATTTGCGTCGATACGGCCCAATGCTGCATAGCCGCCCTTTTCATCCAGAGAAGAAAGCCGCAATTCATTAAACCACACCTCTCCGCAGGCATTTCCCGTACTTATATTTTTTACGCCCATTAATATACCCGTTACTTCCCCTAAATTGGGATTGCCCATTACCGAGTAAGTCTGGCCATTATCCTCTGCTTTTGTGTATAGCTTGTTTAATGGCGAGCTTGATAAATTCCTTGCATTTTTAATTTGCGTAAGTTCATACAGATCGAGGTCGAGGTTGTTTCTTTTTATCCATAAGGTATCATTATACTCACGGCTATCCGGAAGCAAACCTGTATTTAACGGGGAAAGATTTAATGGAATTTTTACTTCATAATAATTTGAAACAAAATCGCTTCCGATCCTCACTACAGCTACCAACGAACGATCGTTAAGAGGTGTTTCTATATTTCTTTCTGCATGAATGTACATCTGGAGTTTACCGAATTGCCTTAAATCTTTTTTGGCAAATGTTTGGAAAACCGCTTTACCGTCATTCGCGTTAAGGCCGCAAAACTGGAGTGTGAGTGACTGTTCATTTTGCAAAAGGTTTACCCCATTGTTACTCAACGTTTGTACCCTTTGAATATCCGACGGAGTGCGGTATGGAAGCGGGACCCTCTTATCATTTTCTTCAATATTTACGGCGCCCACATTAAAATCATTTGTTGCCTCAGGGCTGTAATTTCCGGTGCTGTCGATTCTATAAGCGAATTTTCTCCAGGTATTTCTTACGAGGTCAAGTTTACCGAAACGAACGACAACGCTGTCATCAAAGCCGGTTAAGAACATTCTTATAAACCTTATGGATTTAAAATCCGGGATGTTGCCGATCTTCTTGTTGTATGATCCTATTGGAATACGCATCTGGTACCAGGTTTCATACCTTGTATTGCCATCGACGAGCTTCACGTTCACAATTTTCTTATCTACAATAAAATTCTGGCCAATGGCCATTTCCGGTGCTGATGGCGGCTTGAGGTCCACCGTATATTGAAAATATTCTTCAGTTTCATTAAGTGTATTGTCCCTGTTTACATCTTCCTGGTCAGGGTAAAGCGTGGCAGCTGATGAATACTTTGAATTGTTATCGGCTATCGGCGAATTACCCTGGGGGCTATTAAAATTTTTGTATCGTGCAAGAATGCCAGCGCCTTGTGCGTCCAAATCACCACCCCGGTAATAGTGATAATTATCCGAAGAAGGATCCAGCAATGCATCCTGGTAGGCTTTAGAGTTTGTTCCAAAATTTGCAGCAAGCACATTCAGGTAATCCAGCCGGCGCTTGGTGATTTCTGCGCTGTCTGTCAATCCATCAAATCCTACATCCTGGTAGGGCCTGTCTTTTGGATCGTTACTAAATGCATTGGTCACCTGTATGGGATTGCGTGGTACGCTGCCCCAGATGGAGGTATCTACCTGTGCAGGTGTCGTAGGCGTTGGAAGGCCGTTTTCATAGAACCTTCTTGAATCTTTTAGCACATCTTCTGAAATATTTCCGAGGTTGATATAGAATTTGCCACCATTGCTCGCGGGGTTGGATATAAAAGGATCCTGAACCCAGCATTCAATATATTCTACATTCGCTGTCTCAAAGTCTGTCTGGTCGATACTTCTCATCAATCCACCCCAGCGTCTTGCAGGAGCGAGCAATTTACCGTTTGCAGCAACATCAGCTGCCGTGGCATCATAATTATATGGTCCACGGTCTGCAGGGTAATAAGCAAGATCAAAAGTTATGAGCTGGTTCTGTCCAAAATCTGAAGTAAGCTGGGGAAATATTTCAGTTTGTGAAATTGCCCGGACCCTTGGATCAGAAAGCAATGCTTTATTCCCCCGTAAAGGATTGTTGACGTTTTGAGGATCCTGTAAAGTAGGTTCGATTTGATACCAGGCTATTTTTGCCCTGTTCTTCCCGTAATCCAGGTTGTTACTTACAGCCGCTTCAGGAAACAAAATATTGTTACCCGTCTCATCGGTTGCTCCAAAAGGTGTGGAGGCCAGGGCCCAGCTAATAGGTGGAAAACGAAGATCTATATCACTTTTACTACCCTCAAAATCATCAATATAAATCACACCACCGCTGCCTCTTCCAATTTGCGGGGCATGACCGGGTTTCAAATAAGCCGCTTCGAAGTACGTATTTATTGCCGATGGAGCTGTAGTACTATAAAAAGGAAGTTTGTTTAGAAGTTTTGTCAACCGGGGCAGATCCCTGTGATAATTTACGTCTGCACCATACATTGTGTTCCTGATGGGATCTTCACCGTAATCAACTTTTGTAAAATAGGGCCTTTCACTAAGCCTCACCATGGTTGCTCCGATAGATAATTGTTGCTTCGCAGTATTTGTCGCCTGGTAATCAAGTCTCAACCCTACATAACTTTTTTGCTGAAGGCCAAAAGTTGCATTGTTTTCAAAATTTACCTGCACGGGCAGGCCTGCGTTAATGATAGCCTGGTTGATCACTTTGATGGTGCCCAGGTCGTAGTTAATCGTATAATCAATATTTTCATTAAGCCTTTGGCCGCCCGCACTCACCGTTACAGAGCCCGGCGGAATATTATAGCCAATACTTATATCCGACGATGCTGATGTTTTTGCAGAACCCTTTAATACAAACCTGTCAAGATTTGGAAACTGCTGCTGGGCAATAACTTTAATAGAATCATAGAGGGGATAATAGAGGCTGTCTTTTGCTATTGTCGTATCTGAAAAAACTTTTGTGGCAATATCGCGCCCGAAAGGTTGTAGTAATGGAAAAATTACCCTGCTGTATTGTGAAAGAACGGTATAACCTTCTACAAAGTCAAACACACCATCGGGTTGCGGATCGGTTTGATTATTAAGTCGGTCAAGATTTACCAACGTCAAAATTGGTGTTCCCAGGTTAAGATTGCCAAAGGGGAGGTATCTTTTGGCCCCAAGCCCCGGTTGTTCATATAATACATTCAGCATAAAACCTGTAGGGTCAAGTGTTCCAAATCCTACGCTATAAACATTTTTCATCATCAGTTGCCATATCGGGAGACTGGGGCGCTGCGAAGTGGCTTTTAATAATTTGAGAAAAAGCACTTTTTGGTTTCCGGAAGAAGAGTCGGGTGGCAGGTCCTGGGAAAATTCGCCCACCTGGAAAACTTTACCGTTATAAGAATATTGGTATGCCACAGCAAGTACTTCATCGGCCTGGAGCGGTTGGCTCAATGTCAAAAAGCCGACCTTGGGATTGTATAAATATTGTGAGGAATCCAGTTTTCTTGCAAATGTTTTTTCAAAATCCTGGACCGGGCTCAATGGCACCGGGGCAAGATTTTGTAAAATGTTGGTTACGAGTGCTGGGTTTCGGCTGCTGCTGTTACTTACGATATCCCTGTATTCTGAGTTGGTATTATTGGAGGGCAAATTTCCGGTCACGGTGAAGTTGTGATAGGGCCTGGCCTCACCGAGATCCATAAGCCCGACAATCTCCCGCGCATCGGTGGTCGTCCCGTTTTTATTGGTTACCCATACTTCCATCCTGAGAATCTGAACCGGCGTAGTTATTGCCGGCAGATTACTCATTGCCTTGTTATAATTGTCTTTGAAGTATCCACCTAAAAGAAAATGCCTGTTTTCCTCATAATCATCTGCTTTGAGCTCAAAATTCTGGGCGGCACTACCTCCCTGCAGGTTTACCGATTGTTTCTGGGATTTTTCATTGGCCAAAACGGCTGTTACGTAAAGTTTACCAAACTGCAGCTCGGTCTTTACCCCAAATAATGATTGCACACCTGGAATCAAGGTGCTCCGGGATGGGAAAGACACATTTCCGGCTTCGAACCTTTTAAGGATTTCATCGGAGGTGCCACTGTAATCCAGTTTAAGCTGGTTGGTGAAATCGAGGTTTGCCAGGGTGTTATAACTTATTGGAAATTTTAATTTGTCCCCAATATTGGCATTTACGTTCAATTGAGCGGCCATATTAAAATCAAATCCGCCATTTTTTCTTGCATTTTCCGGAAGGGTGGGATTTTTTACATTTTGTCCCTGGTAGCCTGCCGTGATATCAACATTTCCCTGTGGCTGGATCTCGATCTTCCCATTTCCAAATAACCGGTTGAATAAATTGTCATAAATACTCAGCTTTGGCTTTACCTGTCCGCGATTAAGGATATTCAGGGTGTTGGCCCTTTTTTTGAAATAATCTGTTTCGGCCTTCCGGCCCTGCATTTGCATAAATTCATCAGAAGTGTAAGAGGTAGGGGTCCTGTAATATTTGTTCCCTATTTTCTCATACACGACGTACCTTTTTGTGGAAGGATCGTATGCAATTGAATCACTTATATTAGATGGCTGCGCAAGGTCAAACGGACTTCTTTGGCTGGAATAAAAATCTCCCCTTCTGTCATGTATCGGGTAATGGAGGGTGTCAATCTTGTGCAGCGTGACTGTATCGGGTGTAGCCAGGATATCGAGAGGGTTTTGTGCCTGGATGTTGGTTGTATCCTTTGGAAAAGGGATATTGCCCTGTGGTAATGGAATATTGGTACTATCCTGTGCGGATGATGTATTAATAGTGAGGACCGACAACACCATGGCAGCCAGGCAAACGATTATTGACCCCAAAAAATCAGGAAGGAAACCTCTTTTGAACAACATCCATCAATTAATTAGGGTAGATTTCTGTCAAATTGCTTTCAGGGCTTTTTTTATTAATTCTTCAAGAGAGTGTATCGTTGGATCGGAAATTACGATTTTTTTAATTGCCTGTTCAGCAAATGGTCTTGCAATACCGAGCGCCACTAATGCATTTAACGCATCTTGTTCCAAAGTATTGCGGACAGTACCATCTTCGGGGGCAATTGTTGACAATTTAGACATTTTATCCTTAAGTTCAAGTACGAGCCTTTCAGCAGTTTTTCTTCCAATACCTTTTACACTTTCAAGCAGCCCCGCATTATTTTGTATAATAGCCTTGCTTATTTCTGCAGGCTTCATATTAGACAACATCATCCTTGCAGTTGCTGCACCCACTCCGGAAACGCTTATCAACATTACAAACATGTCTTTTTCCATTGTATCGAAGAAACCAAATAATGTGTGTGCATCTTCCTTTATTTGAAGATAAGTATATAATTTTCCTTCAGTTAGCTTTTGAATATGTGAGTACGTATTAAGACTAATATTTACTTCGTACGCCACACCCTGAACATCGACATAAACTACTGCAGGATTTTTATAAGAAAATTTTCCCGATAAATATGCTATCATGATTTTTAAAGAGTGCCAAAAATAAGTAATTCGCCTAATTAAAGCGATTATAAAATATTTATTACAGGGCCTCGCAAAGCGGATAGAAATGATGTTGTATTTTTATCTTTTAAAGTCTGAATATTATAAATGGATAAAAAAATTTCAGCCGCAATTACAGCTATTGGTGGCTATGTTCCCGACTACCGCCTTACAAATGCTGAACTGGAAACTATGGTAGAAACAAGCGATGAATGGATAAAAACCAGGACAGGCGTTGAAGAAAGAAGAATACTGAAGGGTGCCAACAGGGGGGTTTCTGAAATGGGCGCTCCGGCGGTGCTCGAGTTGTGCCGGAAAAGAGGAATAGACCCGGCAGAAATTGATTGTCTCATATGCTGTACTGTTACACCCGATATGACATTCCCCGCCACTGCCAATATCATTTGTTATAAAGTAGGTGCTGTTAATGCGTTTGGTTTCGACCTTTCGGCAGCGTGCTCAGGATTTTTATTTGGGGTAACCACGGGTGCTTCATTAATTGAAAGTGGCCGCTATAAAAAAGTTGTAATCGTTGGTACCGATAAAATGAGTGGTATCGTTGATTACAGTGACCGTACCACCTGCGTACTTTTTGGAGATGCGGCCGGGGCGATCCTGCTCGAGCCCAATGAAGAGGGATATGGCATCCAGGACAGCCTGTTGCGAAGTGACGGTAGCGGCGTCGAATATCTTAAGATGGTAGCCGGCGGGTCAGCAAAGCCTGCTTCTGTAGAAACCGTAATGGCTAAAGAACATTATATATACCAGGAAGGCCCGGCAGTATTTAAATTTGCGGTCAAGGGAATGGCTGACGTCTCTTTTGAATTGCTTGAAAGAAATCACCTGACCGGGGATGATATCGCATGGCTGGTGCCGCACCAGGCCAACAAAAGAATTATTGACGCTACAGCCAGTCGTATGGGACTGAGTATGAATAAGGTGATGATCAATATTCAACGCTACGGAAACACTACTTCAGCAACCATTCCATTGTGCTTGTGGGAATGGGAAAAACAATTGAAGAAAGGCGATCTGATCGTACTCGCTGCTTTCGGCGGAGGCTTTACCTGGGGGGCTACCCTCGTGAAATGGGCATATAATACTCAGTAACAGGTATAGTTTAATTCCTATTTACTGAAAATCCCGGAAAAGATAGCGACTATCGTAGCCTGTTAACGATTGGCATGGTAATTTTCAGAATCTATACAATACCCTAAACCGGTTATCCGGCACTGCTATTGGCAAAAGGGGTAACTTTATCAAAAAATGCTATGGATAAGACCGAAAAATTACACCTGATGGAAAAAATATTGCGCGAACTCGACGATGTCGTTCACAGCCAAACGTCCCTCCTTAAAAAGGTGTCGCAGCTGGAAGCAGAAAATATCAATCTCGGTAACGCCCTTCTTCAAAAACAGTTGCCGGAAATTCATTCCAAAGCTGATGATGCCCTTATTGCCGCCACTGCTTTGCAAGCCGAGTTTACAGGCGCAAAGGATAAATTCATAAAAGACAATAAGCTTGATGAAGTGCTTCCTGAAACCGTGTGAGGTTGAATATTTTGGAAGGAAGGCTGGATGCCTTAGCAATGAGTAGGTAATTATTTAAGCCACAGCGGCTTAGATTAAAGCATAGGATTGGTTAATTTTTCATTGCCTTTAGTGAATTGCCTGCCCTGGTTCTGCTAAAAATGATAAAATCCGTTGCCGGTATTTTTTCAATTCCATTTTGTCTTAACATGGTCACCAATTGCCCGCGATGAAAGGTCTGGTGATTGAATAATTGGAGCAACATCTCGTAAACAGGCTGTTTGAAATGTTCTTTCTTAGAGTTTTGATAAGAAAAAACATGCGTCAGATTGGCATCATTGGTATTTTGTATCCAATCATGCCATTGCCTGGAAAGCGATAGTAATTGTTGAGCTAGCTGGTCGAAATTTCCCTCAAATTTTTTTCCGGGCCATTCTACATGCTCTTGCAATTTCATACGCTGCCACCAGATGCTTTCCACATCCATCATGTGAAGCACCGTTTTATACAGGCTATTGAAACTACTAACTGTTTCTTTAACTATGGCCTCTTCCGGCAACTGGGCGATTCTTTCTGTAATTAGCTTGTTTGCCCAAATATTATACAAAGCATATTGTTGCAAAAGTTGCTTCATGTTTTTACTACTTTTGCCTCAAACTTAATTATTCATTTTTTTATTTCAACGCTTTAATTATCAACATGCCTTCACAAAAGCATCCTCTTACAGGTTTCGGTTCGGTAGCCATTCACGGCGGGCATGAAAAAGATGGCCATGGTGCGCATCTCACACCAATTTATGCGAGCAGCACCTACGTTTTTGACAATGCTGAACAGGGAATGCGCAGGTTCAATGGAGAAGAAAAGGGATATATCTACAGCCGCTGGGGAAATCCAACTGTTACAGAAGCAGAGGAAAAAATTTCAGCCCTGGAAAGTTTCAAGTTGAAGGGAAACGATAACACCCCGCTCCAATTAAAGACACTGCTACATGCAAGCGGTATGGCGGCACTGTCTACATTGTTATTAAGTACTTTGAAGGCAGGTGATAAGTTGCTGTCGCATTTTTCATTATACGGAGGAACCCAGGAACTAATGGAAAAAGTTTTACCTCCACTGGGCATTGAAGCGATTATTATTGACCTGCGGAATTTGGACAAGGCTGCTGAAGTAATGAAAAATGATAAGGCAATAAAAATGTTGTACCTGGAAACTCCCGCAAATCCAACCATCCAGTGCGTGGATATCGACGAACTTACCAAACTTGGAAGACAGCATAATTTAACGGTTGCAGTGGACAACACTTTTGCTACTCCCTTCTTACAGCAACCTTTTAGATATGGAGTAGATTATGTTTTTCATTCCACCACAAAATTTCTAAATGGCCACGGCACCGCAATCGGCGGAGCTTTGATAGGAAAAGACATCCCGCATATGGAAACAAGGATGACCAAAGTGCACAGGCTCCTCGGCGGAAGCAGCAATTCATTCGATGCATTTTTATTAACGCAGGGAATGAAAACCTTAGAAGTAAGGATGACGCGTCATTGTAACAATGCCATGGAAGTAGCTAAATTTTTAGAGCGCAATAAATCCGTTGCTAAAGTAAATTATCTTGGCCTTACCTCGCATCCTGATTATTCGACAGCGACTAAACAAATGTCACATCCCGGTGCGATGCTCAGTTTTGAATTGAAAGACGGCCTGGAAGCTGGAAAGAACTTTATTGATAAATTGGAAATGTGTGTAAGAGCAGTATCATTGGGAAGCTGTGACACTCTTTTATCGCATCCGGCATCCATGACCCATTTTGGAGTACCAAAAGAAAAAAGAGAGAAATATGGAATTAGCGATGGCCTGATAAGAATGAGTGTGGGAATAGAAAATATAGAAGATATTTTAAACGATCTTGACCAGGCATTAAATTGAATTTAGTAACATCCTGATAGAAAATAATAAGGCGATTAATGAAAATAACTATTGTCGGTGCAGGTATTAGCGGTTTGGCTGCGGCTTATGCATTAGGGAAACTTAATCACACCATAGAAATTATTGCGAAGGAATTTACCCCGAATATAACAGCCGGCAGGGCCGCCGCTTTTTGGTTCCCTATCACGTCCGCAATGATGAAAGGGGCATCGGATGGTGCAAATACAGCTACGAAATGTATAAAAAGTTAACTGAAAATCCTGCAACCGGGGTAAGCGTGCAGAAGCTTTCGAAAGTAATAAGAGAGGGCGTGGAAGAGGCAGAAATTACCTGGTTTTGCTTAATGCCCGAAGGGTCTTATCGAATACTTAGGCCTGGCGAAATTCCGGCAGGTTACGGGAATGGGCATGATGTATGGGTACCGCTTATCGAAACGCAGATTTTTCTTCCCTGGTTAATGAATGAATTACAACAAATGGGTGTTACCATCCTGCAAAAAGAAATAAGCTCATTTGATGAGATTGCGAATGCAGCCATGATTATGAACTGCAGTGCCCTTGGCGCCCGCCAATTGTGTGATGATAAAGAAATTATGCCCGTGAATGGTCAGGTTGGCCTGCTTTCGCCTAAAGAATTTTTTGCAATTTTTCTTGATAATGAATTGCCTTTGTATATTGTTCCCAGGAAGGATGCGATCATTGACACATGCGAAGCTGAGGCTACCGGCACAGTGATCAATAGCGAAACTATCGACCGCTTATTAAATAAAGCTTTTAATGTATTTCCTGAATTAAAAGAACAAAAGATAATTGGAGATTGGACAGGGCTACGTCCTTACAGGCCCCTGGTGCGGGTGAAAAAAACCGGCAAGATTATGCACAATTATGGCCATGGAGGAAGCGGCTTTACATTGGCGTGGGATGCGCAAAGGAAGTAGCATCAATGATTGAAGTACAAATTATTAAATGGAGAATATGGGTGATATTATTTTACGAAGGGCTGTAAGAGAAGATTGTAAAAGACTAATGGAGTTGGTGTATGAGCTGGCCGTCTACGAAAAGGCTGAGAATGAAATAACCGTTAATATAGCACATTTTGAAGAAAGTGGATTTGGTGAAAACCCTGTATGGTGGGCATTTGTAGCCGAACTGGACGATGTTATCCAGGGATTTGGCCTTTATTTTATACGATATCGCACCTGGAAAGGCCAGTATATGTTTTTGGAAGATTTTGTAGTGGCTAATGATTTTCGTGGCAAAGGAATCGGGAAATTGATATTTGATAAATTAATTGAGGAAGCGAAAGAAAGAAAATTGAAAGGAATGGTGTGGCAGGTTTTTAATTGGAACGAACCAGCAATCAACTTTTATAAAAAGTATGACGGAGTTATCTTTAACAGGGAATGGATTGATTGTTTTTTACCATTTGAAACTTAGTTCAATTTCACCCTTCGGTAGTGCTCTTAAAATTTTTATATCATTAAAATATACACAATATGGCTGATAGAATTTCAATGGGCAGTAATGGAAAATTAATTGTACCTGATAACCCTACCCTACCATATATTGAAGGAGATGGAATCGGCCCCGACATCTGGAAAGCAAGTGTACGGGTTTTTGATGCGGCAGTTAAGAAAGCCTATAACGGCTCACGGAAGATTGAGTGGATGGAAGTGCTCGCCGGCGAGAAAGCGTTTAACCAAACCGGCGAGTGGATGCCCGAAGCTACCATGGATGCCTTCAGGGAATATGTTTTATCGATCAAAGGACCGTTGACGACGCCGGTAGGTGGCGGAATACGTAGTCTGAATGTGGCTTTAAGGCAGGAGCTTGATTTGTATGTTTGCCTGCGGCCTGTAAAATATTTTGAAGGAACGCCATCACCGATGTGGCAGCCTGAAAAGGTCAACATGGTAATTTTCAGGGAAAATACTGAAGACATCTATGCCGGTATTGAATACATGACGGGAACGCCGGAGGCCAAAAAACTGTTGGATTTTCTGCAAAATGAATTGCAGGTAAAGAACATCCGTTTCCCGGACACAACATCTTTTGGCATCAAGCCTGTAAGCAAGGAAGGCTCGGAAAGATTAATACGGTCAGCAATTGAATTTGCTATTGCCAATAAATTGCCGTCGGTAACGATTGTACATAAAGGCAATATAATGAAGTACACCGAAGGTGCCTTCAAGAACTGGGGTTATGAACTTGCTGTAAGAGAATTCGGTGGAAATGTTTATACCTGGAATCAATGGGAAAAAACTAAAAAAGAAAATGGTGAGGCAGTTGCCAACGAGGAAATGAAAATATGTATGGTAGGCGGGAAAGTAATAATAAAGGACGCTATTGCTGACAATTTTTTACAGCAGGCATTGTTGGCACCGCAAGACTATTCGGTGATTGCCACACTCAATTTAAATGGTGATTACATAAGCGATGCATTGGCCGCGCAGGTTGGGGGCATTGGTATTGCACCGGGTGCAAACATCAATTATCTCACCGGCCATGCTGTATTTGAGGCCACCCATGGCACTGCCCCAAGATTTGCCAATACCAATAGCATGAATCCTTCTTCAGTAATTTTAAGCGGTGTAATGATGCTTGATTATATGGGCTGGCGTGATGCTGCGGAATTAATTACCAATGCGGTTGGTAAGACTATAAGAAATAAAACGGTAACGATTGATTTTTATAATCTTATGAAAGAGGCTACACTTCTTAAGACAAGTGAATTTGGTGATGAGATAATAAAAAACCTGTAGGTATGGGTATATATCAAGGTAGTTTTCATGCATTCAAAGGGGAAAAATAAAAGGCAGCTATGTTGATTTAAACGCTAATTTATTCCAACGGCAAAGATTTTGATAATATTGCAAAATATTCTAATTAAACATTTATAAAACAGGACATGACTAAAATTAAAGTAGCCAACCCGGTTGTAGAACTCGACGGCGATGAAATGACCCGTATCATTTGGAAATTTATTAAGGACAAATTAATACTGCCCTATCTTGATGTTGATATTCAATATTTTGACCTGGGGATGGAATACCGCGATGAAACCAACGACCAGGTAACAATAGATGCTGCCAATGCAATAAAAAAATGTGGTGTTGGAATTAAATGCGCAACAATTACTCCCGATGAATTAAGGGTAAAAGAATTCAACCTGAAACAAATGTGGAAGAGCCCGAACGGAACCATTAGAAATATCCTTGATGGAACTGTATTCCGCGAGCCGATTGTAATCAGGAATATTCCCAGGCTTGTGCCAAACTGGACCGCTCCGATAATTGTAGGGCGTCACGCATTTGGTGATCAATATCGTGCAACCGATACGGTTATAAAGGGGAAAGGAAAGCTTACGATGAGTTTTACACCCGAAGGCGGTGCTGAGCCGCAGGTTTTTGAAGTATATGATTTTAAAGGCGATGGAGTAGCGCTTTGTATGTATAATACTGATGAAAGTATCACAGGGTTTGCTAGAAGCTGTTTTAATATGGCACTCGGTAAAAAATGGCCGTTATATCTTTCAACCAAGAATACGATTTTAAAAAAATACGACGGCCGATTCAAGGATATCTTCCAGGAGATTTTCGAAAATGAATTTCAATCAAAATTTGAGGAGGCCAAAATTACCTATGAGCACCGCCTTATTGATGATATGGTGGCGAGTGCGCTTAAATGGCATGGCAATTTTGTTTGGGCCTGTAAAAATTATGATGGAGATGTGCAAAGTGATACAATTGCCCAGGGATTCGGCTCATTAGGTTTGATGACATCAGTTTTAGTGACACCCGATGGAAATACCATGGAAGCCGAGGCTGCCCATGGCACCGTGACCAGGCATTTCCGCGAATATGAAAAGGGAAATCCTACATCAACAAACCCGATCGCGTCTATTTTCGCATGGACCCGGGGCCTGGCTTTTCGGGGGAAACTCGATAATAACCAGGAACTGATACGGTTTTGCGAAACATTAGAAGCCGTATGCATTGAAACGGTTGAGAGCGGTAAAATGACAAAAGATCTGGCGGTATGTATAAGTGGTAATAAGGTTTCCCATGGTACCGACTATTTATACACTGAGGAATTTTTGGAAGCGATTAATGAAAATTTGAAAAGTAAATTGAAATGATTTCACAGCTAAAACTGCTTTTTTTAGAATTGTTCCTTCATTAATTTTATAACTTTTATGCAATTTTAGAGTAAATAAGGCCCTCCTACCGGTTATTACGGGTATTTTCCTGGAATAATAACACTATTCTTGTGATTTCAGGAAATACTAATTTTATGAAAACGAGCGTTATTGATCAGTAATAGGCATGGTTGGCGTTTTTTTAGGGAATCCCTGCCCAGGCTTATAATTTTTTTCGGCCATTTGGAAAATAGCTCCCTGGCTGGAACAGGTAGTTTCTGATTGATCAAATAATGTTGTGGGAAGGGTGGCAAAAAAGTAAAATGTTCAAATAGTAGTCCATTTTCTTATCCCTGTTCTCATGAAATAAAAACTAACTATGTCCAAAATTCTGGTTGTTGATGACGATACTGATATCTTATCGGTAATGGAAATACTCCTGACTATGAAAGGCTTTGAAGTAGAAGTTACGGCAAAAGGAGAAAATACATTTCCCAAAATAGAGGCATTTAAGCCTGATATCATACTTTTAGACGTTCTTATTTCTGGCCAGGACGGAAGATCTATTTGCCGGAAATTAAAAGCGAATAACGACACCAGGGATATACCTGTAATAATGTTTTCTGCGCATCCCGGTGCTGCCGCTACCATTGCTGAATACGGCGCTGATGATTTCATAGGAAAGCCTTTTGATGTGGGCAATCTCATTAAAAAGGTGAACCACCAGCTTAAATTAAAAAATTAGGTCCCGGGAGCAATAGTGGCTTTACCGGAACACGCATCAAAGGGTACTATTCATAATAAACAAAGGCTTTTCAACCCGCAAACACTCCATGGCGTGCATACTACCAACCCATTTATTGGCATATGGCCGGTAAAGAAGTTACTACCCGCAATTTTGCAATTTGCCAATACCCACGGTTTATGAATCGGCAATCCTTTTCTTCGTCATTCTTTTTAATGGCATAAATTCACAGAAATAATCAACTCGGATTTTTTGAGAATTTCCGGGTTGTTTACTAGACAAAATTCCCGACTTTTAGTTCCTAAATTCTTCTGCTGATGAA
>JBDTLZ010000320.1:0-26263 GCA_039934515.1 Ginsengibacter sp. | reverse complement strand
GTGTTTTTGCGCAGGCAAAGAATTATTATTGATACACAATGGAATAAAAGCCATCAGTGCCGGTCTGCCAGGTTGCTTTTTAATCCGAAAATTTATTTGCTCATCTATATCAATCCTGCACAGTAAATAATTTTTATAAAAATAAGATCAAATCTTATTTATTATTTATATTGTGCGGGTCCTGGGCTGCAACGACTTTCTCAAATGAAAACTTCTGTTGAAAGCTGTAAGCCCTGCCCAGATCGGTATATTAATCCCTGCTATGGAAATGGAGTAATGTTGTTAATCAAAAAGTTGAAGGTTCTGTTATCAATAATGTGCCGTTGAGATCTAATATCAGGCCGGCCTGTTAACCTCTAATTAAAACTATAACCACTATGATTAATGAGACAAAGCCCATCAAATTCAAAAAAAATTTTTCTTACAGTAAAATGGTTCCAACTTTTGTAAGCAACAATGTTGGGGGAGCTGATGAAATAGCAAGATGGGTGTTGGACCTGAATGATATTTTGTATAAAGATGAGCCCCACCCTCCCCACCTGTCAACAAAACTGATCAACAGGTTGACCGGTGAACCGGGGCTTAATAATAATCCCGTTTTAATTAAGACAGATGCCCTGGTATATAGTGCGGATAGTATTGTAAGGTATTTTGACCAAAAAAGCTTACCATCAAAAAGACTGCTGCCCGACGATCCTCAAAAACAAAAAGAAGTATTAGAGCTGTACGATCTTTTTACGGGTGATTACGAATATGAAACCACCAGGTATGTGTATTCATTGATGCTGCCCGTTAGAAATTTTGCATATTCGTTATTTACACAACGAATTCCATGGAATGAAAAATTAACTTACAAAATGAGTTACGCAGCTCTTTTCGCAGCGTTGGAAAAAGAGATGAAGTTATCGGAAAGTACGCCTGCCGAACGTTTGGCCTATATTAAAACCATATTCAAACAAGTTGATACTATTTTAAGCGATGGAAGAAAATACCTCACCGGCGATAAATTAGCCCTTGCTGATATTGCCTTTGCTTCCATCTCGGCCCCCTTAATATTGCCTGATGAATTTGGTGGTGTTGTAGCTGAAATTGATGACATTCCCGACGAATTAAGAAATGCTGTCAATGAATTAAGGGCCACGGAGGCAGGCCAGTTTGTACTGCGCTTATACCATGAAGACCGGCCTGTTATGCACGCTCAAACCGAGATACCAAAGAACCCTCATGCGCTGGCAAGATTATTTCACGGTATCCAGGTTTCCCTGGGTAAACGCAAATCAAATTTATTTTATTTTCTCCAGCGGCGCTTTCCTGTTTTAAAGATTCCTTTTGTAAAACTAATGACAGTAAATAAAAACGACCTGCTGGTAGAACTGTTAACCCGCGATGAAGATTTTACTGTTGAAGAGATCAATTCAAAAAAAATGTCCAATCAAAAGGGTGCGTTCTTTCTGGGGATGGACAGAATGAATCCTTTATTTGATAATGAAAGGAACTTTGTAAGAAAAGCTACCAGGAAAGATGACCTGGAGCTGATACGAACTTTCCTGAGATCAAATATTGATGAATTATTAAAATCTGCACAGGTTTATGGCAAACTTGATGTGGCCAATGATTTGTGTTTTCCTGTAATCATACGACTGATTGATTTTTATTTTGGCGTGCCGGCGCCCAGTGAGGGAATTATGAGGAAGTGGTTGCGCGCTCTTTTTTATGACCTCTTTTTAAACTTTACTAATAATGAAGCTAAACACCAAAAAGCAGTGGAGGCGTCTCTTGCAAGAAAAGACTGGATACTGGAATTGATAGAAGATAGAAAGCAGGCTTTGAAAGATGGCAAAACGCTTGATGACAATATTATGAACCGCCTGCTGTTATTGCAGCAGGAAAAAGGCAATGAATGGTTTGATGATGATGCGCTGCAACGTAATGTTGGCGGCCTGCTCACCGGGATAGGTGAAACTACTAATAAAGCAACCATATTGGTGCTTGATGAATTATTCAATCGGCCAGGTGTATTGAAAGGAGCGATTGAAACAGCAAATAACAGGGATATGAAAAAAATGTATGGTTATGTTTCTGAGGCTTTACGTTTTAACCCTGCACAACCCGGAGTTATTCGCTATAGCGAAAGAACGCAAACGATAAAAGGAAAGGGCAGTAAAACTTATACCATTCCGGCAAAAACGAAAGTCTTTGCACTTACTGCGGCAGCCATGTTTGATCCGGCTGCATTTCCCGATCCGAAAACATTCAATCCGGAGCGGGATTCCGTTTATATGAATTATGGTTTTGGCCTGCATGAATGTTATGGAAAATACATTAACGCGGTAACTATTTCAGAATTTGTAGCTGCTGTTTTAAGACTCAAAAATGTAAGGCGTGACACTGGTAGAACCGGCCGGGGAACAGGCCTTAATGCAGGGCCATTTCCAAATAATTTTGTAGTTGCTTTTGATTGATGGTCAAAGCTGATGGTTGCAAACGAGGAGCGATAATCGAAAAGCATACCACTCCTGGCAATTTAACAGCAGCAAATGCCAATAAATTAATAAATCGCTGAACCCTGTAAAACCGTAAACCAATAAACCAGCATTAAGCAATGATCCACCAAAATCCTTTAACACTTGTAACGCCGGTAAAGAACGGAGAACACGATAACCTCGATGCGTTGTTAATGAAGATAAGGCAGGAGATTATCAAAGGTTCGCCGCAGGACTTTGAGAACCTTAATACTATTCACTACGCAAGATGGATACTCCTCGAACCAAAGGACGCCGATGGAAAACTACAAAGTGATGTGGGCGTCAGATTGGTTTTCTCTTCCGATTACGATGGTGATGAAGATGAGCACTTAACAGACCTTTCAACAAAATGCGCCCGTTTTATTGATGATATGTATTCCTGTTGTGAAGACTATCCACCGCCCGCCCGGCGTTCACCTGAAAGCCGGAAGATCTATCTCTCCCGGTGGCGTGTAAAGGAATCTGCTTTTTTTGCCGGGGCGCCCGGAAGGACTTTGCGCCAGATAAGGCAGGAAAATGAATTGAGAAATTACATCTGGAATTTTATAAAATCGGGAAGCTGGAATAATAAGTCTGTAAACGAAATACACAATTCAATAAAAGAAAATGTACTGGCAACCAAGAAATTTGAATGGGCAAAAGAACCGGTTAAGATACCGGGAGTGAGATGGCTTGGCATGGCTTTCCTTGGACTTATCCTGTTGGTTTTATTGCCTTTTATTATCATCTGGGTGTTAATTATAAATTTCTTTTTAGAACCCCGGGACAAACCCCTTGGGCTTACACCAAGCCAGGTTGATGAAGCCCACATAAAAAAACTGGAGGAATATGAAGACCTGGAAAATCAAAACCAATTTACGCAGGTATTGATCATGAAGCCGGGTAAAATGAGGTTGATAACATTACAGGGATTGATGCTATTTGCAAAAGCGCTGATAAAAAATTTATTCGTCAATGGCAAGCTAATGGGTATTCCCACCATTCATTTTGCCCGTTGGGTTATGATAGACGGTCAAAAAAGGATGCTTTTTTTCAGCAATTTTGATGGAAGCTGGCAGCAATATCTTGGTGATTTTATCGATAAATCAGGATGGGGCCTTACAGGCATCTGGAGCAATACCCAAAAATTCCCAAAAACAAAATTTCTTTTTGCTGCAGGAGCGTATGACGAGGAACATTTTCTTGCGTGGAGCCGCTATTTTCAAATACCCACCTCTGTTTGGTATTGTGCTTACCCGCATCTCTCAATAAAAAATGTCATCAATAACACCTATATCCGGAACGATCTGTTCAAAGAACTTAATGAAACGGAGGCCCAAAAATTTTTAAAAAGATTTTAAATTCAATAAGTATGGAATTAGAATTATCAGATATACAAGGCTATGTTGTAAGGGGATACAAATACATGATGTATTCGAGGTATGTGATGCTTACTGTAACAGAACCTGCACTCGCAAAAAAATTTATCAAAACAAATGTGCCCGACGTTACTAATGTAACCCACCATCCTACTACCCATTGCCTGAATTTTGCCTTCACCTCACTGGGGTTGAAATCATTGGGGATGAGCCGGGAGAACCTGGATAATTTCACCCGTGAATTCCGGGAGGGAATGACAACGGAACACAGGCAAAGGCTGCTGGGTGATTTCGATAGCAGCGCCCCCGGCAATTGGCGATGGGGTGGCCCGAATAACGAAGAAGTGCATATTTTACTGATGGTTTTTGGTGCCAACAAAGAGATCGCCTTTAATTATGCGGATCAATTAAAACAACAGTATATAGTTTCTGGATTAAAAGAAGTTTGTTGTATCGACGGGCAAACGTTGCCTTATAATAAAGAACACTTTGGCTTCCGCGATGGTATTTCTCAACCAACGATCAAAGGTACCGGAAGGTCCGGGCCACCGGAACATGATATTAATGCCGGCGAATTTTTAATGGGCTACAAAAATGAATACAATGTTTATCCGGATACACCCGTGCTTGCGACCGTACAAGGTGATACTACCCTGCTGCCCTTTGATGCTTCCGGCACCGGGAAAAGAGATCTTGGCCGCAACGGTTCGTATATGGTGATGCGCCAGTTGCAACAGGATGTAGATCTTTATTGGAACTTTATGAATGAAGCAACTAAGAATGAAGATGGTTCGGTGAATATAGAAGCCAGTATAAAGCTTGCCGCACAAATGATGGGCCGGTGGCCCAGCGGCGCCCCAATTGTGAAATTTCCCGGCAAAGACCCCGGTGGCATAAGCGACGATGATGATTTTCTGTACATGGAACATGATCCCGATGGTTCAAAATGCCCATTTGGTTCGCATTTGCGCAGAACCAACCCGAGGGATAATTTTGAGGATAATGGTGTAAAAGAGTCCCTGCGGCTTACACGACGTCATCGCATAATGCGAAGGGCAAGACTGTATGGAGATACTTATGTAGGTTCGCCCCTCAATCATTCACCCGATGGTGAGGTTGGCCTTGTGTTCACCTGTTTTAATGCAGATATATCAAGGCAGTTTGAATTTATCCAATATACATGGGCAAATTATCCAAAATTTAAACAACTCTATAATGACCCTGATCCAATTTGTGGCGTAAGAGAAAATCCCGCGCCGGGAACTGAACAAAATTTTACCATACCCTGTTCCCCGGTAAACAGATATGTAACGGGCCTTAAAAAATTTGTGCATACAAAGGGCGGTGCTTATTTCTTTTTTCCTTCAATCACAACTATCAATTACCTCACCACTATCTAATAAATATGACAGCGGATACCTTTTTTCTAATTACCTGTGCCATTTCAGCTATAGGCTGGTTCATCCTGCTATTTGCAAGCCCTTTCTGGCTGGGATACGATAAATTCCTGGTGGGTATTATTATAGCCCTTCTTGCTCTTACTTATATATGGCTTAATTTCTCCAACTTTGATCCTGAAATATTAAAAAAATTCAGCAGTCTTGATGGAATTGCAGAATTGTTTCAAAATAAATTCTTATTGACTGCGGCCTGGGTGCATTTCCTGACATTTGACCTGCTTGCCGCTGTTTGGATCAAAAGAAATTCTGTAATGCACAACATTGGCCACATTTTTATCGTACCATCATTAATTTTTACCTGCATGCTTGGCCCGTTTGGATTTCTTTTATACCTGTTGACACGGTCGATAAAAACCAAAAAATACTTCGCAGAGAATTTTAATTGAGCAGCCATTGTATGGACATTGGGATTTCTCTCATTGCTTAAGGAACTCAAGGGTGCACCTATCCCTATTTATTACTTATTATACGCGGTCACCCAAGCTTTACATTGATTCTTTACCATTCTAAAAAGTTAAAAGAATTGCGTAAATTTCTACCTCAAAACCCAGGATATTCATGTCTCAGTTGCGACAACTATCTGCTGTAATGTTCACCGATATTGAAGGTTATACTGCAGTTATGCAGAAGAATGAGCAGGATGCCCTCATATTGAGGGATCGCCATCGCCAGGTCATCGAAAATGAACACAGGAAATTTAATGGGAATATCATTCAACATTTTGGAGATGGCACCCTTAGCATATTTGTCAGTGCGGTGCAGGCAGTAGAATGTGCATTGACCATGCAGCGTGCTTTTCAACAAGCACCTAATGTGCCCGTACGAATTGGATTGCATATGGGTGATATTGTGATCAATGAAGGCAACGTATTTGGTGACGGCGTTAATCTTGCATCACGCATTGAATCGCTTGGCGTGGCAGGCAGTGTATTGATCTCCGATAAAATAAATGATGAGCTTCAAAACCATCCGGAATTTAAAACTATTTCCGTAGGTACCTATCAATTTAAAAATATTGGAAGAGAAGTTGAAGTATTTGCACTGGATCATGAAGAACTGGTTAAGCCGGCTCTCGATTCTTTAAAAGGAAAAACGGAAGCAAAGAAAACGCCTCCGGCCACCCAACCTGTTCCTAAAAAAAGTATTGCCGTATTACCATTTGTAAATATGAGCAATGATCCTGAGCAGGAATATTTCAGTGATGGGATTGCAGAGGAGATACTAAATTCTTTATCGCACGTAACTGATCTTAAAGTTGCCGGGCGCACTTCATCTTTCCAGTTCAAGGGGAAAAATGTAGACTTGCGCGAATTAGGGCATAAGCTGGGTGTAAGTACCGTTCTTGAGGGAAGCGTTCGCAAGCAACACAATCGTTTGCGGGTGACCGTACAACTTATAAATGTAGCAGATGGTTTTCATTTATGGAGTGAAAAATATGATCGTGATATGGACGACATTTTCGCTGTACAGGATGAAGTTGCCTTATCTGTCACAGAAAAATTAAAGATCACCTTGCTTGAAGGCGAAAGGGCGTTGTTTTCCAAGCCGCGAACCGAAAGCAAAGAAGCATACGATCTTTATTTGAAGGGACGGTTTTATTGGAACAGGCGTGGCCCCGGGTTGAAAAAGGGCCTTGAATATTTTCTGCGTGCTGCGGAACTTGATCCCGAATTTTCGCTTGCCCATGCAGGTATTGCCGATACTTATGCATTGTTTGCTTTCTATTCGATCTTACCGCCTTACCAGGTTGTTCCAAAGGCAAGGCAAGCTGCAGAAAAAGCTATAGAGCTGGATCCCGGGCGTATTGAACCTTATTCTGTGCTGGCATATATAACCACATTTTATGATTGGGATTGGACCGAAGCAAAAAAGCAATTTGAAAACGCGCTTGCTATTAACCCTGGCTATGCTCCGGCGCATTATTGGTATAGCAACTATTTAAGCTGGGCTGATATGGATTACGAACACTCAACTAAAGAAGCTTATAAAGCCATCGAACTTGAACCACTGGTATCCCACTCACACAACACCCTGTCATCAGCTTGCGTATGCTTCGGAAAATTTGAAGAAGCACGCAAATCTGCGCAAACGGCAATTGAATTAGACGCCAATTCTTTCCTTTCTTATTGCGCCTTGTGCATGGCTTTATATGGGCTTGATAGATATGACGAGGCTGTTGAAGCGATTCAATTTGCCGTATCTACTTCCGGACGTCATCAATATGCAATGCTTGTGTCAAGCTGGATATATGGAATGGGAGATAATACGGCAGCAGCACAAAAAATTATGGATGAACTTATACTTCGTTCTGAAACTGAATTTGTTTCGGGTTTATCTTTAGCGGTGCCTGCCTATTATTCAAAGAATTATGATAAAGCATTTGATTTTGTGGAACGCGCATTTCAGGAAAGGGCCGGTTTACTTATCAGTATAAGCAAGTATCCATTTTTATCTTTTATAAAAACAGATCCGCGTTTCCAGTCATTTTTTAAAAGGATGAACTATCCTCAAACAGTGCTTCAATAGTTTGCGTTACATAAATTGGGCAACATATAACTGCCAACGCCCCACTCAAATCAAGTCCTTTGCATTTATAAGCCATAAAATACCATGAACTTTCCGCAAGTGATAAAAGATTTTTGTCACCACTAAGTAACACTATTTCAGGTAATCACAACAGCCCGAAAATATAAACCCTCATTTAGGCCTGCCCATATAAAGGCTGCAAAAAAGCCCGGGAAACAGGCCCGTCTTTAGGGATGCATTCCAATTGTCGCAACACTCAAATCATGAAATTTATCCAATAGCTAATAACGCTCAATAATAAGAAGGGTTGTTCCCCTTTAGGGTTAGGGGCAAGAGCGACAAATTGGAATGCACCCGTCTTTAGATAAAATAAAAAATATAATCCTATATTCGTTTCCTTATTTTTCATTTCGCTATTTCATGACTAACTGTTGCTGGCCGTTCAAATTTGTTGCTATCCTGCT
Organism: Ginsengibacter sp.; assembly: GCA_039934515.1. Classification (GTDB taxonomy): domain Bacteria; phylum Bacteroidota; class Bacteroidia; order Chitinophagales; family Chitinophagaceae; genus Ginsengibacter. Next base: position 17,930 of record JBDTLZ010000320.1, on the reverse strand, counting down.
CTCATGCCTTTTCGCTTTTCCGGCAATAAACGGGCAGACTTCATCATCCAACCAGTCTTCCGCATTAAACGCTGCGATAACCTATTTTAACAATGAGATCGGAGAAGATGCACACCTATACACCGGCAAAGAATATTCCCCCTACGAAAAAGGGATAAAAGGGCACCCGTTTTTTGAATCGCCTGAAATGGAAAGCAACAGCATCTTTTATGATGGCATTTTATATACAAACATCCCATTGTTATTTGATATCGTGCGGCAGGAAGTTGTGATCAACCGGTATAAACAGGATGTGAGAATAAAACTGCTCAGTGAAAAGATAAAATACTTTACATTTTCCGGTCACCGGTTTGAAAATATGGCTTTAACCGGCGGTAAGGATGAGAGTACCAGCACCGGTATTTATGATATAGTGTTTAACGGTAAAGTAAAAGTATTGATAAAGCGTTTTAAACGAATTAAGAATTCATTAAAAGCAGAAGACCCCCCGGCTTTTGTTGAGGAAGATGAATTTTTTATACGCAACGGAACCCGGCTATTTGCCGTTGATAACAAGGGATCGTTGCTGGATGCACTCAAGGACAAAAAAGATTTAATAAAAACATTTACCCGCAAGAATAAATTCAGGTTTAAAAAGAATATAGAAATGGAACTTAAAATGGCCACTGCTTATTATTCAACATTAAACTCTTAGATATGCAGCGTATCGTTAGTACCTGTATTGCCGGCCTCTTTTTTATATTATTCGCTTTTTCTGTTCAGGGACAAAATATCCGCATCACGGGCGACTTTTATAATTACACTTTCCCGCACTTTGTGCAGGAAGTAGAAAAAGCCCAACATTATCATTTTTATTATAATGAGACAGCGCTTGACTCATTTATGGTCAACATTAAAATGGTTGATCAACCACTTGCAGAGGCTTTAAAAATGGTGTTTGCAAATACGAATTATCAATTTTCTATCGATGCGACCAACCACGTATTTATAACAAAAAATACCGTACTTCAAACAACCCTTTCAGCAGATTTCTTCAATCCTGATAAGACAAAGGCTGGTACTACCGAACCGGATTCACTATTAAATGAAACAGCAAAAAAAGAAAAAACCAGGTCTGCCTTTATAGAAAATAAGTTATATGAAATCGGCTCCGGGGCTTCTGCGAAAAAAGGCAATTCTGTACTTACGGGATTCGTAAAGGATATTAAAAACGGCGAAGCCTTACCAGGCGCATCCGTGTACATTGACAGCTCTTTTACGGGTGTTCTCACGGATCGCTTTGGTTACTATTCGCTCACTGTTCAGCCCGGGCTGCACACCCTCGAATTTACAAGCATTGGCATGAAAACGACACAGCGTCATATCGTAGTATACGCCGATGGCAAACTAAACATCGAGATGCAGGATTATATCCCAAGCTTAAAGAATGTTATTGTTGTGGCCGAGAGAAAGTCAAATATCAAAAGCACCCAAATGGGGATCGAGCGGTTGTCTATTAAGTCTATAAAACAAGTACCGGTGGTTTTCGGCGAGGCCGACATTTTACGTGTGGTGCTTACGCTACCGGGTGTCACATCAGTAGGTGAAGCAAGTACAGGGTTTAATGTACGTGGCGGATCTGCAGATCAAAATTTAATTTTATTTGATGATGCCACCATTTATAATCCGTCGCATCTGTTAGGATTTTTTTCTGCTTTTAATGCTGATGTCGTAAAAGGTGTGGAGCTTTATAAAAGTGTTATACCTGTAAAATACGGAGGAAGGCTATCATCAGTTCTTGATGTGGCAACGAAGGATGGCAACGACAAAAAGATTTCCGGCACCGGGGGCATTGGATTGCTCACCAGCAAGTTCACCATTGAAGGCCCTATTAAAAAAGATAAAACATCATTTATCCTCGGTGGCCGCACCACTTATTCAAACTGGTTGCTTAAAGCGGTTCCCAACGCTGCCTATAGCAACAGTAAGGCCTCGTTTTATGATGCAAATATTCACATCAGCCATACGATCAATGCAAAAAACAATTTATACCTCACCGGTTATCTGAGTAATGATAATTTCAGGTTTAACAGCGACACAACCTATAAATACGGCAATAAAAACCTGGTTGTTAAGTGGAAGCATATTTTCAATAATAAATTTTACGGCCTGGTCTCTGCCGGCACCGATCATTATGAATATACTATAAGCAGTAACTCAAATCCGGTGAACTCGTACAAGCTTTCTTACGACATCAACCAGGCAAATTTCAAAGCCGATTTCACGTATACACCCAACAACATCCATTCATTCAATTTTGGTATTAACAGTATTTATTACAAGCTTCATCCGGGCAGCTTCCTTCCATGGGGTGGTCAGTCGCTCATAGTGTCCAATATTTTGCCTGCCGAACAGGGAGTGGAAAGCGCTGCATACCTGGGTTACAGGTATAATATCTCTTCGAGCCTTTCGCTCGACGCCGGAATACGCTATTCAATGTTTAATTACCTGGGGCCGCACGACACTTATAATTATGTGCCGGGATTGCCTAAAGAAACAGCAACGATAAAGGACACTACTTCGTACCCTTCAGGGAAAATCATAAAAACTTACCAGGGCCCTGAGTACCGGGTGTCATTGCGTTATGCGCTATCAGGGGATGCCAGTGTTAAATTCGGGTACAATACACTGCGCCAGTATATACACCAGCTTTCCAACACAATTGCCATATCGCCTACCGACATCTGGAAACTTAGTGATAAGAATATCAAGCCTCTTACCGGTCAGCAATTTTCATTTGGTTTTTACAAAAACTTCAATGCAAATACCATTGAGACCTCTCTTGAATTCTACTATAAGGATCTTAAAAACATTCTTGATTTCAAAAGTGGCGCTACTCTTTTGCTGAATCACCATATTGAAACAGATGTCATTAATTCAAAAGGGAAAGCTTATGGTGCTGAACTATTAATAAAAAAACTATCCGGGAAATTGAACGGTTGGCTTAGCTATACGTATTCAAGGACTTTACTCAAAACTGATGATTCACTTGCCGGCGAAAAAATAAACAAGGGCACATTTTACCCTGCAAGCTATGATAAGCCTCACTCTGTGAACTTTATCAGCAATTACAGGTTTTCGCATCGCTTAAGCGTTTCTGTCAATATAGTCTACAGCACCGGCAGGCCGATTACATTGCCCCTAGCAGTATATTTTTCTAATGGTGCAGAACGATTGCTGTACTCAGAAAGAAATGAATACAGGATACCGGATTATTTCAGGAGTGATGTCTCGGTGATTCTTGATGGTAATTATAAGGTAAAGCAGGCATTGCATAATTCGTGGTCGTTTGGAATTTATAATCTTACAGCCAGGAAAAATGTCTATTCCGCATTTTTTGTAACAGAGAATGGTAAGGTAAAAGGATACCAGCTTTCCATATTCGGCACAGCCATCCCTTTTATCTCCTATAATTTCAGATTTTAATGAAGTCATTGTCATATATGATCCTTTTCCTTAGTGTTTTGGCAGTTGCCTGCACTAGTTGCAAAAAACCGTACGCACCACCGGCAATAAAGGTTGATAATAAATTCCTGGTAATAGACGGTGTATTGGTGAACAGTATTGATTCACCCACAGTTTTTACTTTAAGCAGAACGGTAAGGCTAACAGATTCAACAACTTCTTCATCTCCTGAACCAGGTGCACTTGTCTCTATTGAAGGCAATACAGGTGAAATTTTTAACCTCTCAGAATATCCCAATGGCATTTATAAGGCAGATCACCTTGTACTCAATAGCACAAACCAGTACCGGTTAAAAATCATTACGTCCCCAGGCGGCGAGTATGCTTCGGATTTTGTTGAGGTGAAACAAACCCAGCCAATAGATAGCGTCAGGTGGGAACAACACAACGATGTATTTATTTATTTATATTCTCATGATCCCACAAATAATTCCAGGTATTATCGCTGGGATTTTACGGAGACCTGGCAATACAGGGCTCGTCTTGAGAGCGAACTGGGCGTGTCAAACGGATTAATGTATTATGTGGTTCGCCAACCTGATGATCAGAAATATAATTGCTGGGGTACGGATAACGCAACCGATCTATTACTTGGCTCTACCGCCGTACTTAGCCAGGATGTCGTCAATAAGGCGCCTATAGCGGTAGTTCCTCAGAATTCCGTTAAGATAAACGTTCGCTACAGCATACTTGTAAAACAATATGCCATTACAGATAAGGCTTACCAGTATCTCCAGATATTGAAAAAAAATACAGAGAACCTGGGATCTCTTTTCGATGCCCAGCCAACGCAACTCCTGGGAAATATCCATTCCCTTACAAATCCCTCCGAAATTGTAATCGGATATCTCACCGCGTCTTCAGTTCAGCAAAAAAGGATATTCATTAACAAAGATGAAGTAACACAATGGAATTATATATATCCCGGACGCACCTGCGATGAGCAGAAAGTTATCGATCAGAACCCAACCAACTATTTATTATACAACTATCCGGATACCGGCTATGCACCCTATTTCTTCGCCGGCACTACAGGCCTTGTAATTAACCGGGTATCCTGTTTAGACTGTACTTTACAAGGCGGCGTCAATAAAAAACCTTCTTATTGGTAAAAAACAGTAATGAAAAATACAGATAAAATTTTTGCCGCACTTACTAACTGCAAAAGCTGGTGTTTTGCTGGTATATTTCTTTTCTGTGGCGTGCATGGCTTTTCGCAGGACGATGCAACGGGTATTCAACAACAATTTCAAACCTACACCAATAGCAATTTCCAGGAAAAGGTTTTTCTTCATACGGATAAAACTGTTTACGCAACAGGAGAAGTCCTTTGGTTCAAAGCATATATCACGAAAGTAACTGACAATAATTTCTCTTCGCTGAGCAGCATTTGCTATGTGGAAATTTTTAGTTCAGATAACAAGCCTTTACTGCAGGGAAAAGTCGACATAAATGCAGGAAGCGGTAACGGCTCTTTTGTGTTACCACCATTTATACGAACAGGGAATTATGTAATCCGGGCATTTACTAACTGGATGAAGAATTTCGACCCGTCATTTTATTTTGAGCAGCCAATTACTATTATCAACCCCGGTAAAAAGGGCCAGGCTCCAGATAGGCTAAATGAAGCCGTCTATTCAATACAATTTTTCCCCGAAGGTGGCAACATGGTCTATGGACTCGATAATACCCTGGCTTTTAAAATAGCCGATGCTTATGGCAAAGGCGTACAGGGAAAGGGCGTTATTGTAAATGATAATAATGATACCATTATTGCCTTCCAGGCAGAACATTTTGGAATGGGAACTTTTTCTTTCATTCCCGTAAAAGGAAATAGATACCACGCCGTCGTTCACATCGATAATAAATCAATAATCCGCGATCTTCCTGAAATTTATGAAAATGGCTGGATCCTGCACGTAAAAGATGAGGGCAATTCGCTGTCAGTAGCGGTAAAAAGTAATATTGAATCAGCAGGCGAAGTGTTTCTCATTGCACAAACAAGACAGTTACCGGGATTTGCTAAAATGCAGCCATTGACCAATGGCAATGCCGCTTTTAGTATTGATAAATCGTCCATCGGTGAAGGCATTACCCAGTTAACTGTTTTTAACGACAAAAAACAGCCGGTATGTGAAAGGCTTTATTTTAAAAGGCCGGCAACCTCCATGCAGGTTAAGCTGAATAATTTAAAAAAAGATTTCCATCCAAGACAAAAGGTTGATTTAAGCGTATTGACGAATGATACTAACGGGGAAGCGGTAGACGCAAATATGTCAGCTACGGTTTACCTCACAGATTCATTGCAGCCGGAACAGAAAATAAACCTGCTTAATTATTTATGGCTTTCATCTGATCTTAAGGGAACTATTGAATCACCGGAATACTATTTTGAAAATACCGGCGCTGAAGCCGGGAAAGCGGCAGATAATCTTATGCTTACACAAGGCTGGAGAAGATTTAAATGGGAAGATGTCCTTAAAAATACCGCACCATCTTTTGCCTATCTGCCCGAACATGAAGGCCACATTATCACAGGGAAACTGACTCCGAAAATTAGTGGCCTGCCCGATACCGGCGTCCATGTTTATTTATCTGTACCGGGAAAAAATTTCAAATTTTCTCCCACGGTTTCAACTGTATCCGGGTATATAAGGTTTAATGTGGAAAAATTTTATGGGAGCCATGAACTAATTGTAAGGGCCAGCCCGGCAGACAGCAATTACCGGATTTTTATCGATAAGCCTTTTTTTGAAAATTATCCTGAAAAAAAGTTTCAGCCACTACTTCTGCAACCAGCTCTTACGAATGAGATCCTTACCCGAAGTATAGGTGCCCAGGCAGAAAATACCTACCAGCCGGAAAAGAAAGAAAATTTTGTTCTGCCCCCGTTGTATGATACCACCGGTTTTGCCGGCATACCTTCAAGAACCTACTACCTCGACAACTATACGCGATTTCCGACCATGGAAGAGGTTATGAGGGAATATGTAAAAGAAGTCCACGTAAGAATAAGGCAGAAAAGTTTTCATTACGAAGTGTTCAATGAACCTGCTATAAATTATTTTTCAGTAGAACCGCTTGTTATGATCGATGGGGTCCGTGTTTTTGATGTTGATAAAATCATCCTGTTGGACCCGCTAAAAATTAAGAAAGTAGATGTTATTACTAACAGGGTTTACCTGGGCAAACAACAGTACGATGGTGTTGTAAGTTACGCTACCTATAATGACGACCTGGATGGTTTTACCCTTGATCCCAATGCACTGGTTATTGAGTATGAGGGGCTACAGTTAAAAAGAGAATTCTATTCTCCCCAATATGAGACGGATAAACAGGCATCAAGCCGTTTACCGGATTACCGGAATGTTTTATATTGGGCGCCCGATCTGAAAACTCCCGGCGGGAAGAAGGATATTTCATTTTATACCGCCGATGTACCAGGAAAATACATAGTATTGGTACAGGGAATTTCCAGCAAAGGGCTTGCAGGATTTGCAACAGCGGATTTTACAATATCACCCTGACCCAGTTCTTGCTTTTGATGCGTATGGCCGGCCCGGTATGTGGCAATACCCGTAAATACGTCATATGCGGAGGTGCTGTATTTTCATTGATGATACAACCCCGGAAGTTCCAAAAGTTATTCAATATTCTTCGATCTATTAATTTATATTTGAAATCCTAAAACTGATCATCAATCCGGGAATGCTACATTTAAAAAAAGTTAAAATATATCTGCTTGCTACACTTATCTTAACTTCCTACACGGCACTTCCACAAACATCCCTAACAGACACTTCTATTGAAATAACCTCGTTACACAATGCGGTAAATTTTTACCACAGCTTTCTTTCACCCGAGACCGGCTTATACAATGGCAGTGAATATACTTATTATGCATACTATCCTTTTGTAATAAACGAAGGCCATCCTTTTTTCCAATCGAATAGCTTTGATACAGGGTCCGTTTTTTATAATAATGTATTATACGAAAACGTGTTGCTTCAATTTGACATTGTAAAAGAAGAACTCGTAACTAAAGATCCTTCTAAAATGTATTCGCTAAAACTGCACTCAGATAGGATCGGGTGGTTTAATATTTCAGGGCATACTTTTGTGCGTCCCGAAGGTAAAAAAACAAGTAACCCTGTTTTATCACCAGGCTTTTATGATTTATTGTACAACGGCAATACCCCACTCTATAAAAAGGCTACAAAAATATTAAATGAATATAGTTCCTCTACGGAAGGATTGTATCATTATGTAGTCGAATCAGATGAATATTTTATAAAGAAGAATAATCAATACTATAAAATAAAAGGTAAGAAATCCCTGATGCCTTTATTGAACGATAGTAAAAAAGAAGTCGCCCAGTTTATAAGAAAGAATAAATTAAATCTGAAAAAAAACAAGGATATCTCCTACAAAATGATATTGACTTATTATGACAGGTTACCTAACCATAATGTGAAAGCCGCTAATTAATTATCCATGCCTTTAAAACGGTCATTCTGCAAAATGCTAACTTGTTTTTGTTTGCTAACAAGCAATACAATACTGGCACAGGAACCGGCAATGCCCGTTGTGAGTGGAGAATTCAAAAATATGTCGGCCGAAACTTTTTTGTTGCAAATGGAAAGTCAAACGGGTTTTCATTTTTATTTTGATACCAGCCAGTTACACGGTATAACTGTTGATATTTCAGTAACGAGGCAATCTTTACCAAACGTACTGGAGCTTGCATTCGCAAATACCGGGGTTGGATTTGCTTTTGACGCGCCCGACAAAATCTTTATCAGTAAAGGCCAGCTTGTACAAACACAACTACCCAAAGGCTTTTTAGGTAGCGTTAACGGGGAGCAAAATGACACTTTGGAAGAAGGCATGGTTGCCGATTATTATAACAATGAAAGTAAAATTCAAAATGCCGCACTGCAACACAAGCTTTATTCCATCGGTGATCAAAATTCCGCTAACCTGCAACCTGCTAATAAAATTACAGGCTTTATCCTGGATACAAAAACAGGAGAACCCGTTATCGGCGCGTCCATAAAGGTTGAAAATACCTCGACCGAAGTTATCACCGACCAGTTTGGTTATTATACGCTCTCCGTGCTTAAAGGCAGGCATACGCTTTCTATACAGAGCATCGGCATGAAAGATACTAAAAGAGAAATTACAGTGTATGGAGACGGAAAGTTCAATATTGAAATGCAGAGCCAGGTCATTGCCCTCAAAAGAGTTATCGTTTCAACAGAAAAAGCCAGTAATATCAGGAGCCTGCAAATGGGTGTGCAAAAGATAGACATCAAAACAATAAAACAGGTTCCGGTAGTTTTTGGCGAAGCAGACGTTCTGAGAGTCGTGCTAACCTTGCCGGGAGTAAAATCTGCGGGGGAAGCAAGCACCGGGTTAAATGTGCGTGGAGGATCCACTGATCAAAATCTTATTCTTTTTAATGATGCTACCATTTATAACCCGTCTCATTTTTTTGGATTGTTTTCTGCGTTCAATCCCGAAGCAATAAAAGATGTGGAATTGTACAAAAGCAGCATCCCCGCAAAATATGGAGGCAGGCTATCTTCCGTTCTCGAGATCAACAGCAGGGAAGGAAATAAAAAAACGATCAGTGGTTCGGCAGGAGTGGGACTGTTAACAAGCCGCCTGACCCTGGAAGGGCCTTTAATTAAGGACAAGTCATCATTTATTATAGGTGGCAGAACAACTTATGCTAACTGGCTGCTGGATCTTTTACCCGATCAATACAAACACAGTAAAGCAGGTTTTTATGATCTTAATATTATCATCACTCATGAAATCAATAAAAAAAATTCGTTATACCTGACGGGCTACATGAGTAAGGATAACTTCAATCTTAACAGTGATACTACCTATAACTATGGGAACAATAATATTTCATTAAAATGGAAACATATTTTTAATAATAGTTTGTATGCGCTTGTAACAGCAGGCTACGATAATTACCAATACAATATAGCCAGCAGGGCAATCCCGGTGAATGCTTATTCCCTTGGATTTGATATCAACCAGGAAAATTGTAAGGCTCATTTTAATTATTTTGTAAACAGCAGCCATACAATTGAATTTGGCGTAAATAATATATTGTATAAGCTTCACCCGGGAACTTACAAGCCAAACGGGGGAGCATCACTTGTAATGCCCGATAAAGTGCAGGCGGAAAAAGGATTGGAGAGTGCATTATATATAAGTGATAAATACAAGGTTAGTTCAGCGATGTCAATTGAAGCAGGTTTACGCTATTCTGTGTTCAATGTTCTGGGTCCTCAAACTTTCAATGTTTACAATGCCGGGGTTCCCAAGACTGAAGATAATATTTCAGGCACTGTTGTCTATGGTAAAAACAAATTCATAAAGACCTACCAGGGCCCGGAAGTCCGGTTATCTGCACGGTATGCATTTGGCGGCGATTTTTCTATAAAGGCAGGCTACAATACACAGCGCCAGTATATCCATGTACTTTCAAATACTTCCGCTATGGCGCCAACGGACATCTGGAAGTTGAGTGATCCCAATATCAAGCCTCAATTTGGCGAACAGGTTTCTATCGGTTTTTATAAAAATTTAAAGTCCAATACCATTGAAACCTCCGTAGAACTTTACTATAAGAAAATAAAAGATTATCTGGATTACAAAAGTGGCGCAAGTTTGATCTTAAATCATCATATCGAAACAGACGTGATCAATACCAGGGGCAAAGCATATGGTGTTGAAGTACTCATAAAAAAACTCACGGGGAAATTAAATGGCTGGCTCAGTTACACCTGGTCGCGAACCCTGTTAAAAATGGATGACCCGTCTTCAGGTGAAATCATCAATAAAGGAATGTATTACCCGGCCAGTTCCGACAGGCCAAATGATGTAACCTTTATCACCAATTATAGATTTTCACACCGGTTCAGTATGTCATTAAATGCTACCTACAGCACCGGCAGGCCCATTACATTGCCAGTAGGAAGGTTCTTTTACGACAATGCTTACAGAACTTTATATGCTGATCGAAACTCCTCCAGGATTCCCGATTATTTTAGAACTGACTTTTCGATGAACCTCGATGGAAACCATAAGATTCATCAAAAATTTCACAATTCTTGGACGATAGGTGTGTACAATCTCACCGGGCGAAAAAATCCATATTCTGTTTATTTTGTTTCTGAAAACGGCCTTGTGAATGGTTACAAGCTTTCCATTTTTGGGAGCCCTATTCCATTCCTAAATTTTAATATTAAGTTTTAATAAGACTGTAATGAAAAAAATATGCGGCATTATCATTTTCCTGGTTATTGCAGCAGGCTGTAAGGAAAAATATCTTACATTAATTCAATCGCCGCCTACAGGATATTTAATCGTGGAAGGTTTTATTAGCAGCAGCCAAAGCCCTTCAACTATAAAACTTTCGCGTTCAACAAAACTTTATGATACCGTAAATATTATTTATGAACAAAATGCGGTTGTAAATATCGTAGGTGAAAACAATGAGGTCTTCCCGCTCACTGAAAGTGGAAATGGGGTGTACACCTCTGCTTCTCTACATTTAAATACGAATGAAAGATACCGCTTGCAAATTAAAACGCAGGGTAATAAAGAGTACCAATCGGATTTTGTAAAAGTCAGGCACACGCCCGACATAGACAGCATTACATGGCAAAGAGAAGGCGATGGTTTAAAAATTTTTATTAATACCCACGATCCCCTGGATAGCACCCGATATTATAAATGGGATTACGAAGAAACCTGGGAAATACATTCGCCCTATTTATCAACCCTTAAATATGTGTATGATCCTTCGAATCCCACATATATTACCGGACTGGACTATAGGGATCCGGTTGCGCACGCTCCCGATACAACGATGTATAAATGCTGGAATTCTTCAACTTCTGCCAGCATTAATATTGGCAGCTCGGAAAAGCTCAGCAAAGATGTAATTTATTTGCCGCTGTTTACTATAGAACCAGGTTCAGAAAGGCTAAGCGTGCTTTATAGCGTCTTGGTAAAACAATATGCGCTAAGCAAAGAAGCTTACTCTTTTTTTCAAAAGATGAAAAAAAATACTGAACAACTGGGATCTATTTTTGATCCACAGCCTTCCGAACTACAAGGGAATATTCATTGCGTTTCTGATCCTAAAGAACCAGTAGTAGGTTATGTGGAGATTTCCGAAGAAAAGGAACAGCGTCATTTCATAGCAAATGCTGAGGTGCCCCTCTGGAATTTCAAAACAGATTGTATGCTTAAAAAGTTCGTTAACAACCCTGACAGCATCAACGTATTCGCATCAAATTTAACCCCGGTAATGCCTGAAAAAATATTTATCATGAGTATACTAACCTTCTCTGCTGCAGCGCCAACCTGTGTTGACTGCAGGTTAAGGGGAACAAATGTAAGGCCTCCGTTCTGGCCATAGTTTTAAAAAAATATATTCATGAAAAAAAATCGTGATCTCATTTCTAACATCGCTATATTATTTTGAAAAAAGGAAACCAAACACACATCTATACCTGCCTGCTGGTCATATGCCCGCTTCTTTTCCCATCATCAGCGGTTTGCCAAAATAACCAGGTTACCATTTCCTCATTGTTTAGCCAATACCATCAAAATACAATCAGGGAAAAGATATTTGTACATACCGATAAAAGTTTTTACGTGGCCGGCGAGATCGCCTGGTTTAAATTGTATGCTGTTGATGCATCCGATCATAAGCCACTGGAATTAAGTAAGGTCGCGTATGTGGAAATAACAGACTCTGCAAATAAACATGTACTACAGGCGAAAATTGACTTGATCAATGCTGAAGGTTGGGGATCTTTTTATATTCCGCTTAACCTTAATTCGGGCAACTACAAATTGAGAGCATACACCAACTGGATGAAAAATTTTGGCGCCGACTATTTTTTCGAAAAAATTATTACCATTATTAACATTCAAAAAAGAATACACGTCGCTGCGACTAAGCCTGCCAATAAGCCTGATATACAGTTTTTCCCGGAAGGGGGCAACCTCGTGAATTCTATTCTTTCTAAAATAGCATTTAAGGGAACAGATCAGCATGGGAAAGGAATAAAATTTAAAGGCGTTGTTCTTGACAACAGCGATACCATACTTACATTCAACCCGCAACATGCAGGCATGGGCTTTTTTAGCCTAATACCTGTAAACAATCATTTGTATAAAGCTGTCATTCAAACTGAAACAGGCGAAACTATTACTAAGGCGCTGCCGCAGGTTTACAATGGTGGCTATGTTATGTCGCTTACCGAACTGGGCGGTAAAATAAAGGTCACTGTTCAAACGGATATTACTGCTGCAAATCAGGTTTATTTGTTTATACATACCAGGGAAGTAACAAAGGCCTCCGAAACAGGTCACTTTCAACAGGGGCAGGCGGTTTTTCTTATTGATAAGGAAATACTTGGAGACGGCATTTCCCACATTACGGTTTTTAACGACCAGAGACAACCGGTATGTGAAAGACTGTATTTTAAAAAACCTTCGAAGCAACTTGACATAAAATTAAATACGGACCTGCAGTCGTATGCCGGAAGAACAAAAGTGAGTGTGAACATTCAAACTGGAGACAATGCACTGAAAAATGATTCCACGAGCCTCTCGATGACAGTATATCGTGTCGATTCCCTTCAGTCACCGGAAACTCCGTTCATAAGCAGCTATTTACTACTTACATCCGACCTGAGAGGAAATATTGAAGATCCTAACTATTATTTTTTGAAAGATGATCCGGAAACAAATAGCGCACTCGACAATCTTATGCTTACCAATGGATGGCGGAGGTTTAAATGGGAGGAGATTTTTAAAACTACCAAACCTTTTTTTGAATTTATACCAGAGTACAATGGGCATGTTATCACAGGAAAAATAATTGACACAAAAAGCGGGAACCCTGGCACTGGTTTAGAAACTACGCTTGCTTTCCCCGGTTTTATCACGGGTTTTAACACCGCTACAAGTGATAAGCAAGGCCGCATAAGGTATGAATTAAAAAAAATGTATGGATCGGCGCAAGCAATTGTGCAAATAAATTCGTCTACGGATAATGACTACCATTTAGAGGTGGCTGATCCATATAGCAATGAATTTTCAGGGAACGTTTTACCGGAGTTTACATTAAATGCGGCGTATATCAATTCCCTGCGGGAACAAAGCATCAGTATGCAGGTACAAAATATATATTCTGCAAAAAAGCTACGGATTTATTATACGGCCAGAATAGATACTGCATCCTTTTATTTACACCCCGACCAGGTTTATTTATTGGATAATTACACGCGTTTTACAACAATGGAAGAAGTATTAAGAGAATATGTAATGATGGTAAATGTGAGAAAAAGAGAAGGCAGGTTTCATTTTAGCGTTTTTGATTTAGGCTCCCTTCATGTGTTTAAAAATGATCCTCTTGTATTGCTCGATGGAGTGCCTGTTGCCGACATCAATAAGTTTATGGAAACGGACCCTTTAAAGCTGTACAAGCTTGAGGTCCTGAACCGCAAATATTTTCTTGGAAACTCTGTATTCGAAGGAATTTTGAGCTGGACCTCTTATAAAGAAGATATGGCAGGATATGACCCCGGTAGGCATGCTATGCTGGTTGACTATGACGGTATGCAGCCGGAACGGGAATTTTATTCACCGGCATATAATACCGAAGACCAGCTTTCAAGTCATATCCCCGATTTTAGAAATGTTTTATTGTGGTCTCCTCATATAAAAATTGCGCCTGGAGCTTCCAAAGAAATTAATTTTTTCACATCAGACATGCCTGGAAAATACATCGTACAGGTGCAGGGAATTTCAGGTTCCGGAGCTCCGGCATTTGCATCGTCGGCTTTTACAGTGGTAATACTTTCTAAGAAACTTTGATTGCAAGGTTTGCTTTGAATGATGAGGGTCTACCTTTCCATTTCAAACATTATTGCTGTTTTCAATGTCTCTTTTGGAGATTTGTAAACCCTGGAGCATATATTTTTTAAAAAAAAAGCTCATGAATATTGAGAGAGGTATTGCCACAGCAGAATTTTTTGGTTTGAACGAATAGGTCCAGGTAACGTGTGTTTTATTTTCCTTGCGTACAAACGCAAATTGCCCATAGGCAATGGCTGACAGGTGCCTGATAACATTGCTGAATTCACTTATACTATATGCAAAATAGGTAACGGGTTCAAAAGCCAGCAGTTCCTCGCGTAAAGTGTCGCCCGATTCAAAATAAAGGGTTCGGCATGCTCCGGGCATTGTCCACGGGCCCTTGTGTGTTTCAAACTTTGTCACGGCATGTATGGGGCCATATTTTTTTAAAAACTTTGTAAGCGATTTCTCGTCTGCCAGGTAATAAAAAACACGCTCGATCGATGAATTAATATCAATTTGGGCGGTTCCTGTTATTACGCCAACGGTTGGAATTTTTTTTTCTTGCATCGTAATAAAGAGATTTTAAAATCAGCTCTTTTATTGAATCGCGTATAATTTATACACCACTTCTCCTTCGGTATTATAAGAGCCAAAGCCTACGGCAACCGTATTGTTAAGCCATGCGTATTGTGGAGATGAAGTTTCAAAAAGCGGGTTGGTACGCCAGTAATATTTCGAAACGTCGAGGTCTTTTCCATTGGGTGAAAAAAGTTGTTGTAAAGTTTGGGGGTCGCCGGCACTCATATAGCCCCTGTATGTAATAAAAACAATGGCTCCATCATCGGCCTGGATAGCGGCCCTTACATCAATTTTATAACAGGTGGGTGTGAGAAAAACGCCAAATTCTCCTCCTACCGGTAAAACTTTTCCATTAATTTTTCCGGTAACGGTACCGCCATTAATACCGGCAAGAACCCTGGGTCCTTCTATAAACGGAGGGTTAAGTGTTGCCGTTATCTCAAGAATTTGTTCTGCTGCCAATGAATCCATACTGTTTTTTTTATTGATAAATAATTATAAATTTCTGTAATAAAATTTTTCAATAAGAAATCCATCCGGCAGTTCCAGGGTGTTTACCTTTTTGATAGATGCCGGAAATATAATAAATATAAGACTAAAATGAACCGAAGAATATGTTGAATTAAGATTACCCGGTCTCAACTTTTTTACCGGTCGAAAATTTAATCGATCAATTTTATCTTACGTAGAAAATCCAGGAACTTTTTGTCGTTACGGAGATTTTCCGGCATTACCGCGAGGTGCGCAAAGATATTTATCAATATGTCTTTATCCAGGTATCCTTTTTCGAGGAAATGAATCGCGAGATCTATATCGTTTAAAGCCGCAGCACCTATTGCTGAACCAAATACAGAAAAGTATTGCGATTTGTCGCGCTCAATAATTTCATTTAATAATTCCCGTGCTTCTGCCATATTTCCATTACCAGCCTGCGCCAGTGTCATAAAGCCCAGTGGCCATGAGTGCCTTGCGGAAAGATTTAAAGCTGTGTTTAAATATTCTATTGCTTTTTCAAAATTGCGCGTTTCAATATAACACCACCCTGCGAGAAAATAAGGTAAAAATAATGTTGAATCGATTTCTATGGCCTTACGGGCCTGGTTAAGTGCTTCGTCAAATTTTCTTTGTGCAAGAAAAGCAAGCCCTGTAATGTGATACGCAATAGAATTGTTGGGTTCTAAGACCGTCGACTTTAAACCCTCTTCTTCCGCTTTTGCAAGATCATTTTCCACTATGCTGAGGTAAAAGCTGTACCATGAAAGGCCGGCGGCATACTGTGGATTTATTTCCAGTGCCCGTTTGAAATTTTTGTTGGCGAGATACCTGTCGTTTTCATAAATACCATAAATAAATCCCAATGAGGTGTATGGCTCACTCAATGATGGTTCTAAAGCGATGGACCTTAGTGCGGCTTCCTTGGCTTTTGGGATCGCGTCATTGGGCTTAATGATCCCATACAATCCAAGGGCAGCATAAGTATCTGCAACACCTGCATAAGCTTTGGCGAGATTTGGATCAATTTCAAGAGCCTGCTGAAAGAACTGCAATGCATTTACAAGCCAACGACCTCTTTTATTCCAATAATAACGGCCCTTTAAATAAAGCTCGTAAGCTTCTGTATTTACTACAGATTGATTCATCAATAGTTTTTCACTCTCAAGTAAAGTCACTTTTAAATGTTCGGTTATTGCCAGCGCGATCTCATCCTGTATGGCAAATATGTCATCCATTTCCCTGTCGTACCTGTCGGACCAAAGATGAACGCCATCACTTGAATTTACCAATTGTGTCGTGACACGTACCCGGTTGCCTTGTTTACGGATACTACCTTCCAATATCGTCGCAACTCCGAGTTTTTCTCCAATTTCGGTAAGCGGGATATTTTGCCCTTTGAACTGAAAAGACGATGACCGGCTGATCACTTTAAGGTCTTTCAAATGTGTAAGCGAACTTAAAATTTCTTCTGCTATTCCATCACTGAAATATTCCTGCTCCGGATCGCCACTGAGATTCCTGAATGGTAAAATTGCAATACTTTTTTTGGAAATTTTTTTTGCAGGCCCGGACGGAGCGAATAATCCACCAGGTTCATTTATTTGTATACTGGCAATATCGACCTCAAAGATCTGTACCGGCTCTTTCACGTTCTTTAATTTTTCTTCACGGATAAATTTCGTTGCAATCCCTTTTTTATTGGATATGTTTTTTTGAACTGCATCGGAGATCCAAATTCCACCAACAGGTGCTATCGCCTGTATCCTCGAAGCAATATTCACACCGTCGCCAAAAACATCTGAATTTTCAAATATTACCTCGCTAAGGTGTATACCGATCCGGAGTTGCAGCCCCGGAACTTCTGAAGATAATTTTTGAATGGAAACAGCAGACAATACTGCATCAGTGACAGTAGAAAACGTAGCCATAACGCCGTCTCCCAATTCTTTAATCCATTTTCCGCCGTATTTTTCGATAAGCGGACGTTGTATGCTACGATTTTTATTTAAAATGTAAAATGCATTTTGTTCGTCCTCTCCCATTAAAGCAGTATATCCAACAATATCGGTAAACATAATAGCAGCTAACTGGCGATATTGCGGCATACGACGGGATTAAAGTGTAAGATAACAAATGGACGAAATTTTTCTGACAATATTAGCTTCAAACTTTCGCAATATTTAGCGCCTCCAATCAATTTTCCCGGGCCTTTGAGCCGGGTCCGGCGAATGTTATTTTTCAATTCCGCATCCATTTATGTAAAAACTGAATAGTGCAAATATCCTGAATCCGGGGATGATGCTGCTTCATACTATCATACAGGACAACTATCAAATTATACCGGATCTACGAACCAAAGACTACCCGTATGTATCCGGGCTGAACTCATATGTTATACCAAAATGAATTACAATATAGTCCAAAATGAGTCCTTAAAAATGTAGCTG
>JBDTLZ010000319.1:0-8205 GCA_039934515.1 Ginsengibacter sp. | reverse complement strand
GTCAATGATTTCGATTACATAATCTTTTGAAGAGTGGCTATTTACAATTTTAAGCAATGCATTACCTGTAAGCGATTTGGTAAAACGGCTGCGTTCGTATTCAAAAATTATATCGAGTAATGGATTATTTTTATCGCCAATAAATTCCCGGTAAAAGCCATTGGGTGCATGTACCCGTGTATGATATTGATTGTTTTCAAAAGCAGGTAACGGCCAGTTGTAATCAAGCGCATCACCTGCCTTAACGGCAAAATGCCAATACCTGAAAGATTCAGACTGTCCCTTATCATCTGTAAATATTTTGGGAACATATACGGTAAATGGCGATCCCTGCGCATCATCTTTAAAAACTTCATTGCCGGCCTTCATGGTTATTTCAAATATATTTTTATCTCCAAGCCAACGCCCATCTGCATATAATTCATAAGGTAAAGCGCACGATTTACGCATGCCATTTTCCTGCCGGGGCATCCACTTCGATTTAGACGGCGTTGCAATGATCTCATTGATTTCATGAGCATTTAATGCTTTATAAGCAGATGGCTCCTGCTTAAAACGTGCGTCATAGATCTGTTCTACAAACTGGTCTCTTTCTAGAAAAGGAAGGCGCTCCAACGTTGGTTCAAAAGGACTAAATACCGAAGTTAAATCACCGGAGACAGCCCTTCGCCATTCGGATATATTATCGAGATGAATCTTTTTGCCCGATTTTGTATTAAAAAATTTTTCAAGGAATTGCAGTGTGGAAGTATGTTCAAATAATTGTGAGCACACTTTGCCACCACGGCTCCATGGGGATGCTATTATCATCGGTACCCTGAAACCCATTCCAACAGGGCCTTCGCGGGCGGCTTTTTTTTCAATACCCTGCGCGAGCTCATTAGCGAGGCGCACATATTCTACTTCTGAAGAAATGCCTTCAGAACATTTCCCGGTGCCTGGCTTTGCGAGGTCGGGAACTACAAAAGGCGGTACATGATCGTAATAACCATCATTTTCATCATAAGTGACAATAAAAATAGTTTTCTTCCACACCTCGGGATTTTTAGTTAAAATATCCAGCACTTCGGAAATATACCATGCACCATACCACGGAGCGCTGGGATGATCAGAAAAATTTTGTGGTGGCGTAACCCAGGAAACAGCGGGAAGCTTTCCTTCGTTTACTTCTTTCCTCAACTGGTAAAGGACATCGCCGGCAGGCACTTCCATTGCACGCTGCTTGCCATTATCATAATAATTGAGCGTGGCAAGCCTGCGATAGTTTTCATCAGCTTTGTTTACAACAAATGCATTGTAAAAAAGTTGTTTTTGTTCAGCAGGCAATTTTTCAAAGTTTTCTTCGCTCCATTTTTGCAGGTCGGCTTTTGCATTAGCAAGCACTTCCTGTTTTTTAGCAACCGCTTTTTTATTTTTTTCTGCAGCCTCTTCGCTTGACGGGTTTGTTTCCTGCAAATGATCGATCTCTCCTGGAAGAGTTTCAATAAGATTTTTTATTCTTGTGATATTCTTCGGAGTAAACTGCACATTAAATGCCTCAAAAAACTCAAGAAGATTGCATCCAAAATTACCCAGCCATGAAGACTCCTGGTCTTTAAAACCACCACCACAGGTAATTTCGTTTTGATAAAATTTCCAGCCAATTCCATTTTCCTGTAATAATTCCGGAAAAGTTTTCCATTGCTGTTTGCCGAATTGGTAATCGTCATTTCTTATATTGGCTTTAGGCAAATTATTTTCTTCACTCATAATTTTTCCCGTCCAAAAGAATGACCGGTTGGGCGTGGTGCTCGTCATTGCCGAACAAAAGTTCTGATCACAAATGGTGAATGCATCGGCCATGGCATAATTGAAGGGAAGATCTTGCCGATTGTAATATCCGAGCGTAAGGGGCATGTTCGCGTATTTCTTATTACCCGATTTTTTTGCCGCTAGCCATTTATCATATTTGCCAAGGTTGTGTGCATCTACCTGGCTGGCGCGGCTATGTGGCAGCGAACCCATCCAGGTAATTTTTGTGTCTTTTATATCAAGACGAAAAGGCGCGTAAGTTTCACCGCGTTCATTCGCCTGAAGCCATACGGGCTTATTACCAGGTAAAGAAATTGCACGCGGATCATTGAAGCCACGAACGCCCTGCAATGTTCCAAAACAGTGATCGAATGAACGATTCTCCTGCATCAGTATTACTATATGCTCGGCATCAAGATAAGTGCTCCCGGGTGCCGGATCAATCGCCATTGCCCGTCTTATAGATGCCGGCAAAGAATTTGCAAGCCCAATACTGCCAGATAATAATGCAGTCTTTTTTAAAAAATCTCTCCTTGTTTCCATGATTCAAAATTAACGATAATGCAGGTTGTGAAATCTAAAACCAATAATTTGATTATTCCGACTTCAAGCGGAACAAAATCAGGTAAAAAATCATCAGGAGGGCATCGCCACCGGGAGGGGATCATGACAAGGGCTCCTGGTATTCAATTGTTTCATCAAAATAAGATCTCTTTACTGATTTTTCCAACTGAATTATTAAAGGTTGGGGTTAGTCAAAAAAAAAATTAATGACCCGGCAATTTTGAATATTCAAATTATTTATGGTTCGATCTATGCTGCGTAATTATGTTCCGGTTGCTTTTGCTTTTTATGTTTGCACAAAGTCGACGTTTATGCGCAGAGGAACAAACTATACATTGCTATCTCTTTTGATAACCGCGATTAGCACATTGCATACCTCGGCGCAGGTATCAGGTGATACAATAAATTTCGGGGCCATCGATCGGTAGATCAGCGACAAAATGCGGGCGCCGCATATTCCAGCGTTGGCCGTGGCTATCGTAAAAGGTGATCGAATCATATACCATAAAGGTTACAGTAAAGTAAACACATCCGGGACCCATGTGACGCCCCAAACACCATTTATTATTGGATCTGTTACGAAATCCTTTACTGCACTTGCTGTGATGCAACTGGCCGAAGCCGGCAAGGTTGAACTTGATGCAGTGGTTCAAAAATATATTCCCTGGTTCACGGTTGCAGATTCTGCAGCCTCGGCAAAAATCACTGTACGCCAGCTTATCCTATAGACCAGCGGACTACCAATGATACGGGAACCTCAGCTATGGACAGAATTGGATGACAAGCCTTTGGAGAGAACCGCCCGGTTTTTGAAAACAGCACAAATGAATCATGCGCCCCGAACTTCTTTCGGATATTCCAATGCGAATCATGAAACGCTTGGGGAGATCATTCAGTATGTATCCGGTCAATCATATCAAGTATATATTCAGCAACCTATTTTTGACCGGCTCGAAATGCAGAACAGTTTCGTTTCGCAGGAAGATGCACTTCAACACGGTATGGCCACCGGGTATCGATGGTGGTTTGGAATACCAGTCGTAGTTACCTTACTTATATTCGCTCTGAATTTCCCGCCGGCTATATGATCTCCGGCGCGGAAGATATGGCTCATTATGTGGTCGCTTATATGAATGGTGGAAATTATAAGGATAGCCTCAATTCTCTCAGCCGCCGGAATAGCTTTGACCCACAACGAACCGGTTCCTAACACCTATGCTATGGGATAAGAATCTCTTCAAAACAATGCACAAAGATTGATAAATCACGATGGCGGTACGGCGAACTTTGAATGTTCCAAATTCTTCGACCCTGACGAGCGGATTGGAGTATTCATTACTGCCAACGTGATGAGCGCGTTTGGATGCTTTTTCCTCACCACAGGGTACTGATCCTCCTGATGGCCCTTCGGTGCGGGAGATGACCCAAAATATATTGAACATGGTTGCGAACAGGTCTCTTCCACAAGAGGGCGGGGGCCTAAGACAGCTCTATCTGATCTTCGATGTTGTGATATTGGTGTTAACTCTTTTTATTATTGTATCGCTTCTGCGAATTTGAATGTATACACGGGGGAGTCGATTACAATTCTCTTCAATACTAAGCAGGTAAAAACAGAAATAGAATAAATACAAATTACCTTTACCCTGCATGGTATGAAACAAAAAAATTCCACATGAACTTAAAAAAGCAAATTCACCGCGTTTTAGTTGTAATTGTTTTTCTTTTCTCATTCACAATTTGTAACGCACAGGACAGGCCTTCATTATTTTTCAGGGAAGACTGGCAGGAAATTTCTGCAGCTACACCTGTTAACCAGCAACATGTTGTTAACAAAGACCTTATTCTTGGGTTGTATGGGCCAGGGCGGGATAGTATAAGAAAAAGCCATCATGTTGATCCTCTTGATGATCCTTACTATGTCTGGTCAGGTTTATGCATGGGGAACTGGGTAGTGACGTTAAAAAAAGCTAAGGCATATGTTGATTTAACCGGACAGGCAAAAATCATTTGGAGGTCAAAACAATCGGGGTTAAGATGCCTGCACCTGGTCATTAAACTTGCAGATGGGTCCTGGTTAGTCGGTGACCAGTGCGATGACCGTTCCCAGGATTGGCGCATCCGCGAATTCAATATTATGGATATTAATTGGTATAAACTTTCTATTAAACCTGTTACTGAAGGCAACCAGGTAAGTAATGTGAACCTTTCCAAAGTAGACGAAATAGGTTTTACTGATTTAATGGCAGGCGGAGGCAGTGATGCATGTTCCAGGTTGGACTGGATTGAAGTTTATGGTAAATCAATAGACCGGTAGTTTATTATACATTCTCTAATGCGTTTAATGTTTAATGTTACCTTTATTCAGGTTTACACAAAAAGATAGAGCAACACTTCGGGTATCATTATCTTTAATAAATACCTGAAGATGAAAGGCTTTTTTCCAAAATAAAGTCGAATAATGAGTATTTAATATCACGGTATTTTTTGTGTAGACTGGCGTAGAGCCCTGTTCTTACAGAGCGATCTTAACCTGGCATAAAATCTAAATGTAGTAAGTGTCTGGCAGTGGAAGTAAGAAATGAGAGCGTTGAATTAATAACCAATTTAAGTTGTCGCTTTTGAAAGTTGATAAAGTGACAAAATTCGAGGCTGGTAGTTGTCGGGATCCGCATGGTATGACAAGATGGTAGTAATTTGATTTGATTTCAATGCCTGAAGTAAATTCCCTGAAAATTAATTAAATTGACTTTTATCAAAGCACGTGAAAATATACCAGTTATAATTTTATTTCATAATTGATTTAAACAATTACCATGAAAGTTTTTAATATTACTTTTTGCTTTCTTTTCATCGTATTTGCGGCATTGCAGTACAATGATCCTGACCCATACCTGTGGGTACCTATTTATATGTATACTTCTGTTTTGTGCTGGTTTGCAGCCCGTGGTCAATATTATACAAAAGCCTATTTGCTGGGTATAGTCGTGTATTCTGTTTATGCCATATACAAGGTCTTTGATACAAATGGGTTGCTTGACTGGCTTAACCTGCACCACGCAGAAAATATTGCAGAGACAATGAAGGCAGAGAAGCCCTGGATTGAAGAATCAAGAGAATTTTTTGGCTTGGTAATATTAATAGTTGTTTTGTTTGTGAATTATTTTGTTGCTATAAAAAAGCGTAACAAATATTAACAGAGGAGTCTTTGGATCATTTTAATTTATGAAATACCTCATTCGGGAAGAACAGAAGTTATTAAAGGCTTTAAAATAAATGGCATCGGCAAAACACAAAAGATTCAAGATCCTATTTCAAAGACAGGATGAAAAAGAAAGTTGTTCCTTTGATGGATTTAAGTGACTACAAAGTACTTGAAGAAGATGCCGATGCTGTTTATTCAAACTGGTAAGAAATTTCTGCTATCTATCATTCGGACCCATCTAAACAGCAGCATTTAAAAAGTATAAGAATTGAATGCCTATATGTTTAACCAGGTTTTGACTTAGCGACGATCTCTTAAATAGAGAATATTTAATTGAATGTATTTTGCTTTCCGGAGGAATATTTGAAATAAGACGTAAAAAACGCTATGGGAATTTTGAGAAATATTGATATGTGTTCCAATATTGACCCGGGTTTAATTTAACGACACCGCTGAATTTCTATTCTCTTCGTGATTATTCTCTTTTACAATGCGAAACGATTTTCTTTCGGAACCATTTCGGAAATCCTGATTGTATATTCTAACGAAATCTTTTGCATGTAAAGCATCTAAAGTATGAATAAGTGCGGGTACAGTTATGTCTCTCCTATTCAGGTAGCCCCAGGATTGCATTAAGTTGATTGTATTACTGAGTATTTCACTTCGCAGGCCTTCCATACATTGCTGAAATAAATTAGTTAATTCGGCGTAGTCTAAATACCATTTATTAGTAGTGTGGGTAAAGTGATTCTGCATACAAATTGCATCTGCACCCAATGCGCTAATTTTTAATACATCAAATGCTGTATAAATTTTGGTGGCGGCGATTAATTTAGTTTCCTTATTCAAGCCATACATCTTCAGTGTGCTGGAAGCAAATAATAGCGCTTCATATAAAGGCATCTCTGAATCTTCAGAAAAATTAAATAAAGAATTATTATTATTTGCGCAGTCTTCGATCACAATATAGTCGGGGATTATTTCAGTCTTTCTAAAAACGTAACACATTTCATGAAATACCCTTTTATTAGTAATACAAAGGCTAACACCAACAGGCTTTCTGCCGGAAAGTTGTTTTAAACGATCTAAAAATAATGCCATACTATCAGCATTGCTAAATGCGGAATGCGTGCGAATAGGTTTATAACCAGAGCCTGGATATTTTGTCTTACCGCTACCATTTGAATTGATACTTTTATTGGTGAAAATATTCTCCGTTATGGAAAACCCTGATAATTTTAGTTCAATCATTTTCACTTGCAGCCGGCAAGCATTTAATCTGAAATAATCTGGATTAAATTTAGAATTTTGATCGCTGCAATCAACATAATCAGGCCCAATTCTCCATATCAGGTCACTTGTAACAACTTCACTATTAGTAAGCCTTTCCTGTATATCCTGCGGGTAGTTATTATCTGCCGGTAAAATGATTTGCCGGGGTAAATAACTAATACTTCGATCAGGGCTTTCGGATCCAATATAGATAATGCTGGACAGGTAGGGTTTAGTACAATAGCTATTCCCAAATAGAACGGTTAATTCGTCAGCTTTAATTTTATTGGGAGGGATCGAATGATCACGCTGCTGGCTTTTGCCGTTATCAATGTTCAATTTTCTATCCTCAATTTTTTTTTTGTAAGGAAGTGCAAAATGTTTTTCCCTTGCATAATAAATCGCCAAAACCAACATAGGAATGGATAATATAAATAGCCAATACAGATCCTGATTATTAATGTAGGAGACTTTTATAATCAGAATATTTACCAGTACTACAATTAACAATAGGACCTTGTGCGACAAAATATTTTTTTTATTTTCAAACATAATAGTTCAATTTAAAGTTCACAAAATGAAAATAGTTCCCGCCTCCTGTGAACGAACCTTGTTTTATCGCCTCTTAAAATCACCTGCAACGCAATTACCGGCTGCTAAACGAATTTCTTATATATTCCATGTACTTTTTACAAAATGATCATAGCCGGGAATTATACGTCTTATTTCAAGTACTTTTATTTTCATAAATGTTTCCAAAGGCTGCCTGTCAAAATTATTTTCCGCATTAATAGGGCTCTAATTGAGGAAAACTTCTGCACCGGTGTTCATTTCATAATAGCTTTTTCGCGAACTCCTGTTGTTCTCCTTTTCAGCAATATCCCGCCCTGCCTGACCATAATACTTATTATCTTCTTTTTTTTGTATAGCATCCAGGCTTCGAAAAAAAGAAGACAGCGTTATGTCTTTAATATGTATATATCCCCATGCCTGCATTATATTAACGGTGCTATTGAGTATTTCGTTGCGGAGACGTTCCATAGTTTGCTGAGCAAAAGCAGTTGTATATATACCATCCTTTTGATAAGGTTTATAACCCGGGGTAAGGCAGTTCCGCATACTGATGGCATCTGCACCTAACGCAAGAAGTTTTAATACATCAAATGCTGAATGGACTTCTGAGGCGGCAATTATCTTAGTCTCTTTGGAAAGGCCATATATTTCAAGAGTTTTTGAAACGAATTGCAATGCTTCGAATAAAGGCATATCAGGGCTGGGTGAGGCATTATTCAAAAAACTATTTTCTTTTGCGCAACCTTCCACAACAATAAAATCAGGTATTATATGGGTCTTACAAAAAGCGTAACACATTT
>JBDTLZ010000318.1:0-7270 GCA_039934515.1 Ginsengibacter sp. | reverse complement strand
CGATCTAAATTTTTTGAAATAAAATAATATGCCTGCTACGAAAAAGCAGCAGCTAAGTCAGGAGAATAAATAAACTGGTATTATGTTAGGCGTAAAATGGCTAAAATAATGACATGAATTTTACACGCGATCCGATTGCCTAACGAATTGTACAAATTATTTCGCAGCCTTTATTAAACCGAAGGCTACCAGATTGGGTAATGCGTAGCAATTCGTGTAATAAATAGTGCGGCAAAACATAGTTAACCCAGCACTAGCATAAGAAATTCGGCGGAGGAGTTTGTACATCACTTGCCAGGCGGAATGGAAGTATCTCAGAAAAATGAATGTATGAAAATTGGGTATTGTTGTGAATACCAAAATTATGACCGGCATTACCTGCGACAAAAAGCCATTTTGCATCAATGGGATCCCCGGTTGATTTGCAGGAACCCGTTTCAGGAAGCTCTTCTACCATAGTTCCGCCTGCGATAAACTGTCCTACCTGTTTTATGGGTAAAGATTGTGTTACAAACAGTACTACAAAGAAAATAGTTATGGCTTTTTTAATCATCCGGTCGCAAAAATATATTTTTAAGAGCGAAAATCAAGGGGGAATTTGTTAATAAAATCTTTCAATTTCAAAACGCGTGTGCAGTATTTACATGTTTAACCCGCCACAGGTGCTGATTACCTGGCCCGTTACGTATGAGCTCATGTCGCTTGCAAGGAAGAGGGTAACATCAGCAACTTCTTCCGCGCTGCCGAACCTGCCCAGCGGAATTTTATCGAGAAATGATTTTGCACCTTCGCCTTCTTTTAAATAATTCGTCATATCGGTTTCAATAAAACCAGGGGCGATAGCATTGCACCTTACATTACGGCTGCCCAATTCTGCAGCTATTGATTTAGTAAAACCTATGATGCCGGCCTTACTCGCTGCGTAGCTGCTTTGGCCTGCATTACCACGCATTCCGATTATAGAGCTCATATTTATGATGCTGCCCTTTTTTAGTTTCATCATGGGTCGTATGACCT
This sequence comes from Ginsengibacter sp., assembly GCA_039934515.1. Classification (GTDB taxonomy): domain Bacteria; phylum Bacteroidota; class Bacteroidia; order Chitinophagales; family Chitinophagaceae; genus Ginsengibacter. The sequence goes on along the minus strand of JBDTLZ010000318.1, from coordinate 6,253 downwards.
GTTTGGTCATATTAAAAACACTTTTGAGATTGATAGTCATTACTTCATCCCATTGTTCAGGTGTCATGCGAAGCAATAAATTGTCTTTGGAGATCCCTGCATTGTTCACACATATATTTACCGTGCCGAATTCTTTGACCACATCGTTTACCATGGCCTCACATTCCTGGTAATTACCTGCATTACTTTTATAAGCCCTGGCAGTAACGCCCAGGCTTTTTATTTTATCTTCCAGCAATTTTGCTTTTTCTTCGCTGCTTTGATAGGTAAAAGCAATATGAGCGCCGCTTTCGGCTAATTTGAGTATAATGGCTTCTCCTATACCACGGCTACCGCCTGTTACTATGGCAACTTTATTTTCTAAAAGCTTCATAATGTATACGCTATTATTCAGTTTAAAATCATACTACATTTCGGAAACATACCAGCTATGCGGGAATCACTATCCTGAGAATTTCTTCAACCAGGTTTCGTTCGTTGCTTAATCTTGGGATTTTATGCTGGCCGCCAAGTTTCCCCTTTCTTTTCAACCACTCCCGAAAAGTTCCTTTATTCAAAATGCGGACCAATGGTATCCGCAACGCAATGTTACGGTACCGTTTGGCTTCATAATCGCTGTTCAAAGATTTTAGTGCATTGTCCAGGGCAAAAGTAAATTCATTAATATCAGCAGGTAACTGGTCAAATTCAATCAACCATTCGTGTGCGCCATTCTCATGCTCACTAAAAAAAACAGGGGCTGCTGTATAATCACTAACTACCGAATTTGTTTCAGCAGATGCTATTGCAATTGCCCTGTCCGAATTTTCCACGATCACTTCTTCTCCAAATGCATTCATGTAATGCCTGAGCCTTCCGGTCACTTTTATTTTAAAAGGGCGTAGCGATGTAAACTGTATCGTGTCGCCTACAAGATACCGCCAAAGGCCGCCATTGGTACTTATTATCAATGCATAATTTTTATTCAGCTCAACCTGGCCAAGGCCAAAGGTCTTTGAATCGGCTTTGCCGTATTCTTCAACAGGCATAAACTCATAAAACATGCCATGATCGGTAAAAAGTAACATGCCATCATCATCAGGTGTGTTCTGTGCGGCAAAAAACCCTTCACTTGCGTTGTACATTTCGAGATAATTGATGGGCCCGCCTACCAATTTTTGAAGTTGCTCACGGTAAGGCGTAAACGAAACTCCGCCATGAATATACAATTCAAAGTTTGGCCACACTTCCTTCAATGTCTTTTTGCCGGAAATCTCGAGTATCCTCTTTATTAATATAATCGTCCATGTGGGAACGCCTGCCAGCGAGGTTACATTTTCATTGATGGTATTTTGAGCAAGCTTTTCAATTTTGCTTTCCCATTCATCAAGCAGGGCAATACTTAATTCCGGGGTCCTTATCCAATGTCCCCAAAACGGGGTGTTTTGCATTAACACGGCGCTCAGGTCACCATATTGTATATCTTCATTTATCGCGTGCACCTGGTGGCTTCCCCCTACTACAAGGCTTTTGCCGGTGAGCAGGTCGCTCTCCGGGAAGTTCTTGTAATAATTGGTCAGCACATCTTTGGAACCTTTAAAATGGGTTTCTTTAAGGGTCTCTTCGCTTATAGGAATGAACTTGCTTTTCTCCGAGGTAGTACCACTGCTTTTGGCAAACCAGTTTATCGGGGTATTCCATAAAATGTTTTCCTCACCCTGCATCATACGAAGGATATAAGGTTTGATATCATCATATTCGTGAACAGGTACGCGGCGCTTAAAATCCCTGACAGTAAAAAGTTTGGAGAATGAATACTTGCGTCCAAACTCTGTATACTGGGCCTGCGTGACCAGGTGCTGTAAAACAACCCTTTGCGCGGCAACCGGGTGGCTGCTCCAATTCTGAACCCTCCAGAGGCGCAGCCTTGCTAAACGTGATATGGCAGGACTCAGTAATTTCATGTAACTTTTACCGTTGCTTCTTTTAAACGATTCGTGGTGGGTTTCTCAATCATTGGCAGCCTGTATGGCACAACCGCGCCGGTAAACATATAAACTATTTCACCATAAAACAATTATCCATTTATTTTATAGCATCGGTATGCAGGTAATCCTTTCTTTTAAGCTCAAAATTACGCCCTAGATAAAGACGCCGTACATGTTCATCCCTGGCAAGTTCTTCTGCAGTACCATGTTTGTATATTTTCCCTTCAATAAGAAGGTAAGCTCTATCGCAAATAGATAAGGTTTCATTTACATTATGATCTGTAATAAGAATCCCTATGTTTTTATATTTTAATCTCGTGACAATCGTTTGAATATCTTCTACAGCAATTGGATCAATACCGGCGAAGGGTTCATCCAATAAAATAAATTTTGGATCTACCGCAAGGGCGCGGGCAATTTCTGTTCGTCTTCTCTCACCGCCGCTCAATACATCCCCGTTACTTTTACGAACGTGCGCCAGGTTAAATTCCTGTATCAATGTTTCGAGCTTTTCTTTCTGTTGTTTTTTTGGAAGCTTTGTCATTTCAAGCACTGCCATAATATTATCTTCTACGGTAAGCTTCCTGAAAACGCTGGCTTCCTGTGGCAAATAACCCAATCCCATTTTTGCCCTTTTGTACATCGGCAACCTGGTTATGTTGATGTCATTCAAAAATACATCTCCATCATCTGGCTTTATCAGTCCCACTACCTGGTAAAAAGAAGTAGTCTTGCCCGCACCATTTGGTCCGAGAAGCCCTACAATTTCACCCTGACCTACCTGGAAAGACACCTTGTTGGTAACTATCCGTTTTCCGTAATGTTTGGTGAGATCCCTGGCATAGATGGTCTGGCTCAAAACAAAAGTATTTAAACAAAAATAAGCCAATGAACACTAAAACTTTGCTAACTTATGCAGGATGATGGCAACGCTCTAAAAATCAGCGCAAAAGAATAATCCAGAAATCCGGCAGTGGGTTGCATTTAAGCCTGTCTACCCATGAAGGCCTGCGTAATTCTTAATGGCTATCGTTGCGACAATGAACGAAAAAGGCATTGGTAATTTCGCTTTTTTCACATGCATATGACCTATTCTTTGCTATTATTACATTACAACTTATGTTTGCATCTATTTTGTAAAAATGAAAGTCACCGATCATATAAAAGAGGCGAAGGACATGGTCGTCTCATTTGAAATATTACCACCGTTAAAGGGGAAAACTATTGAATCGATTTACAACCATCTTGACCCCCTGATGGAGTTCAAGCCGGCCTTTATAAATGTAACTTACCATCGCAGCGAACAGGTGTTTAAGAAAAAAGCTGATGGAACTTTTGAAAAAGTTGAAGTGCGTAAGCGTCCGGGAACGGTCGGTATTTGCGCCGCAATAATGAACCATTATAAAATTGATGCCGTACCACATTTAATATGCGGGGGTTTCAATATACAGGAAACTGAAAATGCACTAATAGACCTTGCCTTTCTTGGAATCGATAATGTACTGGTGCTTCGTGGAGATGCTGCAAAAAATGAAACACTTTTTGAGCCTGAAAAGAATGGCCATTCCTATGCTTTAGATCTTTTAAAACAGGCGGTAAATCTTAATAACGGGATCTACCTGGAAGAGGATATAAGGGACGGGTACAAAACAAAGTTTTGCATTGGTGTTGCGGGCTATCCTGAAAAACATTTTGAGGCTCCGAATATGGAAAGTGATATCCGTTACCTGAAAATGAAGGTAGATGCCGGTGCTGATTATATCACCACACAAATGTTTTTTGATAACAAGAAATTTTTTCAATTCGTAAAGAATTGCAGAGAATCAGGCATTGACGTTCCCATCATACCTGGCCTTAAGCCCATAACTTCAAAGAAACAACTTTCGGTTTTACCCCGTACATTTTATGTCGATATACCTACCGCCCTCAGCAATGAGATCCTCAAATGTAAAACCGACGCTGACGTGGAAATTGTAGGAACAGAATGGCTGCTTGAACAATCAAAAGAACTTAAAAAATCGGGAATGCCCGTATTGCATTATTATACACTGGGCAAGCCTCATGTCGTCGCCAACGTAGTAAAGGAACTTGTGTGATCATTTTATAATGGAAGCTGCGAATTGAACGAAAACGCGAATGTTCCCTGGTGAATTGTACTATATGGAATAACGATGGCTGTTCAATTTGCATTATAATAAACAGAGGCCGCCAACAATTACGCCGGCAGCCTTTACCTGCTTTTTGCTCAAAGAATTTATACTAACTTCTGTTAAGTGGAATGCCAAGGGATAGGCTTAGCGTCCGATATTTATTTTTATCATTATCTCCATTATCGCTTTGTGTAGAATTTATTTTAGTAAGGCCAAAACCATAATTAACCTTTAGCAAGATCTTCCCAAGATCAAGGCCTCCCCCCAGGTTCAATCCAAAGTCAAATCTTTTAAGTTTATTGTAGGCCGCATCATCCTGCTCTGATGTTAACGGATTGTCGTTACTGAATTTTATATTATCTGAAGAATTTGAACTCACTCCCAGTAGCCTGGATTCACTTTTTGATTTACCTGCTATGCCAACTGCTGCATAAGGGCCGGCGTTAAAAAAAATGTTGGTGGTTTTTTCAAGCGGAATACGCAACACTATATTCACAGGCACTTCAAGATACAGGGGATTGAATTTCGTTTTTAAATAGTTGTCATCCCTGGAACTGGTGAAATACGTGTTTGCTTTTGCGCCGCGGCCTTCTACTAAAAGCCCGCTTTCAAGATCAATCATTGTGGAAAGATTGAACCTGCCTAAAATACCTGCATTAAAGGTTGTAAGCATGTTGTTGTCCTGGGTCCCCCCCGAATTTGTTTTTGTAATGTTGGCAAGGTTTACCCCGCCCTGGATATATACCTGGGAGCTGGCAGTAACATAAATAGCAGTGAACAATACGATGGTTAGTAACTTTTTCATAATTAGCTTTTTAGTTTTCAAAAGAGTTCTAATATAAGATTAGCCCTCTTCCAAAAAGTCTGCCAATACAGGCACAATAAACCAGGTAGGCCGCTAATATTACAGAAACAGCAGTAGCGTAGCTTGAGGAGCCCGGCCAGGTATTAATTTTACTGTAAAAAGAGGTAAGTATTATGCTTTGTTTAACAGGCAACGATGGCGAATCGTTTTTATAACAATGTTTGAAAAACCTTTTCATTCAATTTAACGGGATATTTTTTCTTCAATTCCTCAATCCATTTCTTTTCGAGGAAGTTTTGATAATCGTTAATTACCAACCCGCGTGCATCCTCGAAAGTTCGCGGTTGATTTCCAGGATACATTTTAATTATCAATGAAAACACGGCTGTACCATCACCGCTGTTTACAACAGGCGCGGTAACGAGCCCTGGTGTGAAATTCGTTCTATCGATGGTGGGTACCTGGCTCAATTCATATCTTCCCGAATCGGCTTGAATTTGCGTTGAATTTTCAGTGGCAAGATCTTTCCAGTTTTTACCGTCACGGATTTTTTCAGCAGCATCTTTGGCTACGGTTCCATTTGAACACGAAAATAAAACAGCGTCTGCGCTGGCGCTCCAGGTATAGTTTGTTGAATGCGCATCATAATATTTTTTCAGGCCGGCACTGTCTGCAGAAGCCTTAGACCATACTTCGCGTTCCATTACCTCAAAAAGCATATTCCCATCTTTAAACTCCTGTAGCTGGTAGCTAAAGTCATTATTAAAATCCTGCAACCTCTTTTTATAGTTCTCAAGAGCAGCTATTGAAACATAATTTTTCAGCATAACCGGGTAAGGTAGTTCAGCATGAGCTGCATAATTATTTTTTACATTTCTTGCATATTGCATCCAATCGGCTGCCTTTATTTTTGCATTATTAAAAGAAAACAAAATTGTCTCTCCACTTACATTCCCCGACTTTATTTTTTTATTGGAAATTGCAAAAGTGTCTGTAATCTTCCAAAGATCTTTTTCATTTACCGAATTGTTTTTTTGATAGCCGATTTTAGCAAGTGTTTCTTTCACAAATATTCCTTTTGCAATTTCAACACGGTTATCCTTCAACACATCCTGTTTCAAATTGTACATATAGGTTTCATCGTCTTTATTTGTGTGTACCGGCGTTCTTGAGATCCGCTTGATGATATGATACCCGAATTCGCTTTTAAAAGGTTCAGATATGTCGCTGTCATTTTTTAAAGAAAAAGCCATTTTCTCAAAATCAGCATCGTATTTTGCGACCCCAAATTCGGGGAGTATCCCACCATTCATATAGGTCATTTTATCATT
>JBDTLZ010000317.1:0-6617 GCA_039934515.1 Ginsengibacter sp. | reverse complement strand
CGACTCCGCTCCATTGACATATCCGATTCCACGTTGAAAGGCTTGATTCTTTTGCCACATAATTCAAATCGAAATTTTGGGAATAATTATCATCAATAATTTCTTTTGCCAGTAACACCCGCTTTAAAATCTCCTGTCTTGTAGAATATTTAACTTTTTGTATTCCTTCAAGTTTTTTGAAGACAGTATATTGAAATTCAAGAAGCTCTTCACAGATTTTATAATAGTAGGTTTCATCAAGGTTTCGTGTTTTTGCAGTTACCTGCAAGAATAAAAAATGCTTTTTCAAGCTTTCCACAAAAAGGTCATTTTTTACGACCCCATCATAGAAAGCAACGTTGGCACTGTTTTCATAATGCGCTGATAAAATATCATGTGTCCATAATTTATTCACCTGCAACACCTCATCTATAATCGCCGGGTTCAAAAATATCGACATGCCCAAGTTAATTTCATCCTTATTTTTCCCTGTTCCGCATTCTGCCAATATGTTGCTTTCATCGTTTACAATAAGGCAATGACCATCACACAATTTATTATTACTCCCGTTTACTTTGTATTGTTCAACCCCTTTGTAGACATACTTTATTGAAAAATGAGATGTATAGGAATAGGGTTCGAGATAATTAAGGCTTGAAATAAAGATCTCGTTATTACACCTGTCCACATCCAAACCACTCTTGGTGGTATCATCCAGGATTGATACACGCCTGGCAAAAGTTTCATCTTCCATTCACCGAAATGAAGAATATTTAGCCGTGCCTTCAATTGGATTTATATAAACGGAACTTAAAACTGATAAATGAAATAATCCTTTACTTATAAAAGTTTTTTAACAGGCTTCAAATTATCCCTTGATTAAAATATACATTTTACAGACGGTATTAAATAGCCACACGCAGGGTCTTAAAACTCATTTTACAGGTCTTTGCAGAAAAGAATTCATGCGTCGGCAACTATGCCCCGTAAATGTGACACGTTTATAAAAAAAATATTGCCTCGATAGTGGAGACAAATCCTGTACTATGTGAAAATTAAAAACGCCATTGACAAATGCCCGGTGTTGAAACCACTTACCATAAACAATTTTAATTGCTGCCCATACGCCGGCAATGCAGTGACAATGGTTGTATCAACCCTTAATGGCAGCGTCTTAAGGCGATTTTTTGCCCAAAATTAAATACCCTTTTTTTTCAGAAAAAGAATCCAATGCTACGGGGCAAAAATTTCATGGTTCAGTAATTAACTGCACGTATTCTGACACATTTTAACAGATATTGTTGCCTTCAGAGTATTATTCTACTCAAAACTTAAAAAATAATCCATGAAAAGATTTCTAACATTGCTTATAGCATTCATGCTAAGCGGGGCAATGGCATTCGCCCAAAACCGGCAGATAACCGGTAAAGTGGTAGATGAGAAAGGTGATCCTGTAGTAGGAGCATCTGTGATCATAAAGGGTACTACAAAGGGTATTCCGGCCAATGCTGCAGGTGAGTTTACAATAAGTGCAAGACCAAGCGATGTATTGGTGGTTACTGCTACAAGCTTCTCAAAAAGTGAATTGAGGGTAGGCAATCAGAACACTTTCTCAATAATCATGAAACCTCCTGTATTGGAAGAAATTGTGGTGACAGCACTTGGGCAAACAAGCAAGAAGGCAAAGCTCGGCTATGCAACATCAACGTTTAACAGCGAAACGATCAACCGCACCGCCAATGTAAATCCATTTGACGGACTTGCCGGTAAAATAGCCGGAGCTGAAATATCCAGTACCGGAGGCCCAGGATCTTCAACCAAAATAATTTTAAGGGGCTATGGCAATATCTCTGGTGGAAGCAATCAGCCATTATATGTTATCGATGGGGTGCCTTTGACCGATGCAAGATCAGGCTCCGGATCAAACAATACCGCTGCCGGACTGGGTACGATCGCATTAACTTCTGTGAATGATTTTGGTAACGGCGCCAATGATATTAATCCTAATGATATTGAGAGCATAACCGTTCTAAAAGGTACTGCGGCATCGTCGTTATATGGCTCAGCCGCTCAAAACGGCGCTATAATGATTACCACAAAAAGAGGAAAGGCAGGTAGAATAAATATTGAATATGCAGGATCGGCTAACTTTAGTAAAGTCGGTATGTTACCAACCCTGGAAGACAAGTTTGGCCAGGGCTGGAACTCAACATTTATCCCGGGTGAAAATGGAAGCTGGGGCCCGGTCCTGGATGGAAAAATGCGGCCCTGGGGAGCAATTGTTGACAACTCGAGGCTCGTAAAACCATTTTCATTTATTGATAACAATATCCGTGATTTCTATACAACAGGCCTTGAACTAAATAATACGCTTGCAGTTTCCGGTGGCAATGATATATCCAGGTTTTATTTTTCTTATGGCAATGCAGAAAGCGATGGTGTGATACCCACCAATTCAGATTATCTTTCAAGACATACCTTTTCTTTAAGGACGAACAGTAAATTCAAAAGCTTTACAATTAATACTTCCCTCAATTATGTCAACAGGAAAGTAAGGCAGCCATCTTCCGGTCAGGGCAGCACCTCCGGATCTACTATTTTCCAGGATATTTTACAGATACCTGTTGATCTTCCAATCAAAGATTTCAGAGATTATACAGGAACTTTTTTTGATATAAACACCTATTTTACTCCTTATGCTGAAAACCCTTATTATGGCTTACATAATAACAGAAATGAATTTATAGCTGACCGGTTCTTTGGCAACGTTGACATGAATTACCAGTTTACACCAGCACTGGCGGCACAATTCCGCCTAGGGGCCGATATAGACAATTCACGGGGATTATCTTACAATTCTGTCAATGCACCTGACCCAGGAAGCTGGACAGCCGGTGCTAACACAGAGGGCCAGCCAAGGGCTGCCGATGTGGGGTCGGTTACAGTGACCAACAATTATGTTGGAAGCGTCAACGGAGACTTCATCCTCAAATACACAAAAGACATTAGTAATAATTTCAACCTGGATGTCCTTGCAGGTGCAAATTTTAACCAGGCTGATACAAAGACCTCCTTTGGGGCAGTTACCAATTTATTAATACCCGGGTTCTATAACCTGTCAAATTCAACTAAACAACCGACCACGGGGAATGCGGCATTTCGTACCAGGCTTTTTGGGGTATACGCCCAGGCAACCTTAGGATTTAAAAATCAGTTATACCTCACCGGAAATGCCCGCAACGACTGGTCTTCAACATTACCAACGGATAAAAATCATTTCTTTTATCCGGGTGCCAGTTTATCTTGGGTAGCTTCCAACACTTTTGATTTAAAAAATAGTCCTATTTCTTATTTAAAGTTCAGGGGAGGCTATGGTAAAACAGGCAGTAGTGCACCACCTTATAATGTGGAGCCTGTATTGATTGTCGGCGCAATTCCTATTCCTTTCGGCTCAATAAATTTTCCGTTTAACGGAGTTGGATCTTATAGAATTCAAAATATCATCAACAACCGGAATTTAAAACCTATCATAACCTCTGAAGCAGAATTGGGAATGGAAATAAGGTTCTTAAACGGCAGGATAGGCCTCGATGCTGCAGTGTACCATAAAAAAACAGATGGACAAATTCAAAATGTACCTATTTCACCGGGCACAGGATATACAAACTACATCCAAAATCTTGGGTTGGTTAGTAACCGTGGCATTGAACTTTCTCTTGATGTTAAGCCCGTGGCTACAAAAAATCTTACCTGGTTCTTTAATTACAATTTTACTACAAATGAGAACAAGGTTGACTACCTGAACAACAACCTTACAAAAGTTTCCATCTTCCAGATCACAGGAGGGCCGGAGCTCGACGCAGTGCCGGGGAAAAGCGCCACCGGAATTTATGCTTTTGGCCCACAAATGACGCCGGATGGAAAAATAATTGTAAGTGGCGCAACCGGAAAGCCAGTCCCATCAGTCAACAGGGTTTATTATGGGAATGCTGAAAACGATTACGTAATGGGCTTTTCCAATACATTAAAATTTAAGGATTGGCAACTTAACTTTTCATTGGACTACAGGCAGGGTGGTGTTTTTTACAGTAAGACAGCAGAACAGCTTTTATTTACAGGTGCCGCCGTGCCTACAACTTACAATGACAGGCGCCCATTCATAGTGCCCAATTCAGTATACCAGCAAATTGATTCACATGGGATACCTGTTACTGATGCGCAGGGTAAACCAGTGTATAAAGAAAACACTACGCCAATTACAGAGGCTACAATCCAGGATTTTTTCCCTGAAAGCGGCAACCCTGCTTTTGCCTATGGTAATGATATCATTGAGCGGTCTTTCCTGAAATTGAGAGACGTTTCAATATCTTATTTCTTACCTGAAAAAATAGCGTCAAAAATTAAATTACATGGTGCCTCATTGACTGTCTATGCCAGGAATCTTTTATTATGGACACCGCAATCCAACCTATATATTGACCCTGAAGCATCAAATTTTGGTAACGATCTCACCAGCCAGCTCGGGGAATATGAAACCGGCCCGGTGTCTAAACAATTTGGTGTTGCCCTGAAAGCCAATTTTTAAAACTAATTATTATGAAAATGAAATCATTTCAGCATAAGAAAATTGCTTCTGTATCCCTGGTGTTTCTGCTTATTACAGTAGGCGGTTGCAAAAAAACATTTGACATCAATCATGATCCGAATAACCCGCCAATAGCTGCGGCTACTCCAAAACTTGTATTCCCTGTAGCCGTGATGGCCGCCGCTGGAGTCGAAGGTGGTGACCTTGCTATCATTGGGGGAATATTGGGAGAATATGTCACGCAGGCTGCCGCTTCGGGACAATATAAAAATATCGACCAGTACGATTTAAAAACAACCGATCTCAACGCTCAATACACAACCTTGTATACTTATGGATTAAAAAATTTCCAGTTTATAATTGATAATTCAAAAGCCTCCGGTGACTGGAATTTTTATCTTTTAGGTAATGTAATGAAAGCGTATTCCGCGGCACTTTTAGTTGACATATATGACCAGATACCGTTTTCAGAAGGACTACAGGGCAGTGGAAATCTCACGCCCAAATTTGATGATGGATATTCTATCTATAAATCCCTGATTGCCGGCATTGATGACGCATTGGGAAAAGATTTTAGTGCACCAACAGTTATTGACCTGAATGCAACTGAAGAAGGAAATGTTGATATTATTTTTAATTCGGACATGGATAAATGGAAGCAATTTGCCAATACGCTTGAGTTAAAACTGTACCTGAGGATGATCAATGCAAAACCTGCTGAAGCCGAAGCGGGAGTTGCTGCTGTTTTTGCAAGGAGCATAGGCTTTTTAGAAGAAGATGCACAGGTAACCGGCTTTAGTGACAATCCAAGTGAATCAAATCCGTTATATGAACAAAACGTAAGGCAACTCAATATTGGAACCAACCTGGTTGCAAGCACTACTTTTGGAAGTTACCTTCAGGCTCATAGTGATCCAAGACTTGCCGACTTTTTTGCCGCAAATACCGTTACCCTGGACCAGGGAGATTTCCTGAATACTTCCAACCAGGCTTTGTCGGCAACAGTATTCAAAGAAAGCGCAACAGACCCTGTGGTATTTCTTTCAAAAGCAGAATCTTATTTTTTGCAGGCTGAAGGGAGGGAAAGATATTATGCCGGCCTTGGTGCTAAAAGCTTATACGACAATGGCGTTATAGCTGCTTTCGATGCTGTGGGCGAAGATGGTGTACCGTTTATAGAAGCAGGCGGTGCATACGAATACCCGGCCACTTCAACAGGTGATAATCTTAATGCAATCATAACGCAAAAATGGGCTTCATTCGCTTATGGAGTTCATTTTATTGAAGGATGGTTTGAAAGGACCAGGACAGGCATTCCTAAAAGCAGCCCGGTAGCTTACGACGATGCCAACTATGTTCCAGGTGAGTTCGTGACATCTAAAAATTCTGTATTGGGCGGCGGCATATATCCAAAAAGATTTGTGTTTCCCGATGCAGAGATATCCACCAATCCAAACACACCAGCACAGGTTCCCATAACAGTTCCGGTTTGGTGGGGATTATAATTAAAACTAAAAAAAATCAAGATGAAAAAAAGACATGCATTGATATTTATAGCGCTCGTTTCTATCGTTTCTTCCTGTGAGAAAGATCCTATTATCCGTACTGATAAAAATGTCGGAATTTCTACAGTAGCTTATTATCCAAATATTACCTTAACCGGGGAGGTAGTAATTGCTGTTGCAAATGGAACCTCGTTTACAGAGCCAGGTGTAAAGGCGCAGGCAGGTGGTGCAGATGTTCCGGTAGTTACGTCAGGAACAATAGATACAAACGTTGATGGTGTTTATACGCTCACCTACACAGCCACCAATGTAGATGGAGTTAGCACCGCTCACAGGACTGTTGCTGTATACACTACAGATGCAGATGCTGCAACGCACGATCTCTCGGGTAAATATTTTCGCGCTGCAACCGGCTTAACAGCTACCTGGAGCAAAATTGGCCCGGGAGTATATACCGTGTTGAATCCTGCCGGGTCAGGTATAGGTATAAGTTTAGTGGTTGTTGCAATAAATCCTACAGGTTATACAATATCAGTTCCTGACCAAAC
>JBDTLZ010000316.1:0-9443 GCA_039934515.1 Ginsengibacter sp. | reverse complement strand
CTCAATTACAAAGTCAGCATCAGCAGGCACTTCTACGCCTGGCTGGGAAATACATTTTACCAATTCGACTTTTTTCTTGCGTAAAAAACCAGCCAGCATATATTCATCCACATTTTCAGGCAGTGGCGCTGTAGCAGAATAAGCATACACCGGATCGCCGCCGAGTGCTACTGCTACCGGCATTATTTGTCCCTTCTTTTTATATTCATTGAAATGCTTTGCAGACACTTTGTGCCGGTGCCAGTGCATGCCGGTAAGTGTCGGCCCGAAAACCTGCATGCGGTACATACCTACATTCCGTGAATGATTATTGGGATCCCTGGTATGGATAATGGGAAGCGTAACGAAGGGGCCGCCGTCTTTTGGCCAACAGGTTATTACCGGTAACTTTGTAATATCCGGATCCTTCATGATCACTTGCTGGCACTCCCCTCTCCCGATTATTACTTTTGGCATCCAGCTGGCAAACTGTCCTAGTTTGGGCAATAACTTTAACTTGTCAAGAATATTTTCTTTTGGAGATGAGAGAAGATGAAAAAGATTTTCGATATCGTGAGCTACATCATTAAGGTCGTTCACACCAAGCGCCAGGCACATTCGTTTTTCGCTGCCATAAGCGTTCATTAGAACAGGAAATTCATAACCGGTATTTTCAAATAATAATGCTTTGCCGCCGTTATTGTGCTTGCTTACCCTATCGGTTATTTCAGCTATTTCAAGATGGGGATCTACGTAGGTTTTAATGCGAACCAATTCATTATTCCTTTCAAGTACATTGATAAATTCCCCGAGATTTTTATAAGCCATAATTGCCAAAGGTAAGCCCAATCTTCAAGGTTCAGGCCTGAATCCATTATAGACTGTTGCGAAGTCTGGAATTAACAGATATTTTGAAAATTTGCACTCGTGGTTTTCGGGAAATTGCGTTATAATGGATGAGGACATGCAGTTTGTGAATGCTTGCCACCGCCCCCTAAATTGCCGGCATTACGGCCCGCTCCGAGGCGGAAAGAGAGGGTAAGCCCGGTAAAATAATACCAGTCTTTCCGTAAAGATCCTCCTCTTTTAATACCTGCTTCGGGATATGTATTCCCGTTTTTTAGTTCGTCGCCACGAAATGCCAGTTCAACAGCTTTTGGGCCTTTGTTTGCCAGCAATGTAGCTTCATCAATATAAGTAGTGCTTACATCGTCAAGCTGATCAGTAAACAATTTTCGCCATCCCACTTCAAGCCCTACATTTATATTGTCACTAAGTGATAATTTAACGCCGGCGCCAAAGGGAATTGCAAATTGGGTGAGGTTGTAATTTTTCCTTCCATCAACAAAACCTTCACCTTCCGTGCTTAAGGGCTTTAGAAAATATTTTATCCCGGATGTATCGTGGGTATATGGGTCGAAATGATAAAGCGCAAGACCGGCAAAGACATAAGGTGTAAGCGCGTGATCCTGCATGCGCGTGATATAATATTCAACGCCCAGGTTTACTTCGGTAAGATTTGATGTGAAATTTAGATTTCTCACGCTATTTCTTCCATACTTATCATCGGCCGAAACTTTACCTAAGGTAAGGCCTGATCGAATGGAAAATTTATCTGAAAGATCATAAGAAAGCCCAACGCCCCCGGCAAAATGTGCTTGATTGAAAGTAAACCTTTTATCCTGCAAGTCTCCCTGGTAGTTGGAAGTTCCGGCATATAAATTAATGTGAAAATTTTGTGCGTTTGATGTTACTGCAAGCAGCATACTGCCGAGCATTACCAGGAAGAATTTCATTATGTCTATTTTAGGTACGAAAGGTTTATAGGCAAAAATGATATCATTAAGAAAAAATTAATCCGGATAAAAATAATCGACAAATTTCTCAATCCATAACAATTGCTAAAGATTAACGCTTATTTATAGGTAGGCATTAAAAAATAATACATATACAGGCATCAACAATGCCGGTGCCTGGTGTGGTTAAATGAAAATTCCCCCGGAAGTTTTTCCGCGGGAATTTTTTTATGGCTTTTTTAAAAAGGAAATTTATACGAAAACCGGTCTTCGCCATCAAATTATTAGTAAGAAAAGTAATAGCAGGGCCGGTATTTCACGTGCTATCTTATGGAGCTTTCACGGCTGAAGAAAATTGCCGCATATAATCAACTTTACCAGCCTTATTAAATCTCCATATTTCGTGAAGAGACCTTACTTCTTTTTTCCCATCGGGATAAGTGTCAGCTTCTTCACCCCAGATTGCCACCCAGTCCTGGTCGCGGTCTACGCTTTTTAATGGTATCCACGCCTGGATGCTACTAACGGCTGAAGACATAGAACCCCGGAAACTTTTTGCTGCTGCCAGGCACGAATCTTTACCCTTGATCATACTCCCATCACTAAAAAACATTACAACCGTATCGGCAAAATAATTATGACGGTCAAATGCATTATCGTCCCAGTCTTTCCAAAGGTTAAGGATAATATTTGACTTTGCCGGGCTACCTATTTTAAAATTGGAAGAATACTCAGCTTTGTAGGGATCAGCCATAGCCTGTCCGAAGCTTTGTTCGAATGAAAGGATCGACAACACGGTACAGACTGAAATCAAAAAAAGTTTCATGTTATAAGTTTTTGATGAAAAAAGGAGTGGGTCAAATGAAAGCAGGCATTAAAAATACTACCGGAAAGGTTAGCTTCATAACTTTTTGAGGATTAAATTTTTTATTTATTTTTAGCGCGGACTCTTTAGGCACCCCCAACTTATTTTCAATATTTACGGACCAATAAGTCTTGTAATTTGCGATACATTTGTAAAAATTCGGGATGTAGCGCAGCCCGGTAGCGCACACGTCTGGGGGGCGTGGGGTCGCAAGTTCGAATCTTGTCATCCCGACTTTTTCTATTGATTATCAGTTATTTATAAGGTGTTCGGACAGATTCCGGGCACTTTTTAAGTTTAAGGGCTTGTATAAATTTAATGTTGCTCAAACCCTAATCTTTACCGATCTGGTATTAATTTATATTTTCTTTTACAAACATATTCTTCCTGGTTTACTACTAATTAATAACTGTAACCCTGAGTTTAAATAACCTGAAAGCCATGAGTTATGGCACTGAAGCAAAGGTTATTTACCAATATGTTTCTACACAGCATGTCGGCCGATTTCGGCACCCTTTCAAAATATTCCATTTCCCGGAATAAATTTATCTCCTACTTCCAGTATAAGATAAGATCCTATCACGCTAATAATTATTTGTACTTTCCGAATGAGCCATATGCTTGAAAGTATAAAAATTAAATCTTTAAATAAAGTGAAGAAACATAGCAGTTTGCTATAAAGCAATACCCCGGGTTTCTTTTCTTACCGTATCCGGATAAAAATAATTGTTGACGGTTTCTACAATATGAGGCTGCTTAAAGATTGAATGCTAAAATATCCAACGCTCAAAAACTTAAATCACAAACAGTAGTTGACTGGCTTAATGAAAAGCAACAGGAGCGATTGACTTTACAAAAGCAGAAGTTTACGAAACAAATTGAAAAGGATGTAAGAACTGCCCCAGATAACGATCCGCAATCAAAACAAATGGTTAACGAAAGTCTAGTAAATTTCTCTCCGACAAACTTTGCAACCATATTGAGAGTTTAATGCCAGACACCGAAAAACTGCGAATGGAGGAACTAACCAGTTTATTTCCTACCGGTAATATTGTACTCAATAGCCACAGTCACCAGGAAAAGCTTTTCCAGCTATTCATTCTGATATCAACAATTCAGGCGCCGAAAGGTCTCGCAAAGGCGAGCAACTATTTAAGCGGTTTTCATTTATCGATCTTGCATCACTTTTGCATTTGCATTTTGACGCATTCAAAAATAAACGGCCTAATATCATCCAGGTTAATATTAAAGAACACAACGAAACATTCAATTTAAAAAATCCAAAAGCTCAGAAAATGACTGAAACTTTACAGGGTTTCTTCTATTAATCTTATTTTAGTATAATTAAAACAAGTATGTATAGCTGATAGGATAAGATGTTGCAAATTTCTCTAAGTTTATATACATTTACCCCTGCAATGAAATTTCACACTTTCATATTATCTCTCGCCATTTTAATATATGTTGCAGAAACTATTCAGATACCATTAATGGTAAGCAGTCCTAAAAAATCAATGTGCTGCAAAAAAGTGCTCTCCATGTCCTGCAAAGTGAGAATAAAGATGCACAAGAAAATGAATGAAAAGTCCAATTCATGTGACGGGAACAACTGTGTTAATTGTCCTTTAATTAATACTTTCACATTACAGCCTTCATATTCAATTACTCTATTAATCGCTGCTGGTAATGGGTTTTTACCGATCGAAGCCAATACAGTCACCGGTATTTATTGGCAGGTATGGCGTCCGCCGAATGTTTCACAATTTTTTCAAAGAAACATTATTACATAAATTCTAAAATTATATCATGAAACAGATATGGTTATTGGCTATTGCAAGTTGTTTAACAATTGGTACAATGGCGGGCCCCCTGAAGCATGGCAAACGCAAGTGCAAAAATTGCACTCAGAAGGTTTGCACACCTGTTTGCAAAGACAGATCAGGTTGCGCTCAGATGCATTGTAATTAAGATTAACACTCTTTAATTACTGAGCCCCTCAATTCGAGGGGCTTTTTATTTTTTTTAGACCCGTTTGCTATATTTAGTATGCCTTGATTAATGCCTGCCTTATTTTCCTGATATGAATTAATTGATATAATATCTTCTTTATCAATTTCAAAAAACCCATGAACAATCCATCATTGACTTCCTTTCCAGTCCGAAGCATTTTTACGTCCATAAAACAGAAATTATGTAACCATTATTTATCCCAAATAAAAGTGACTTCCGCAAATGGATATGGGAAGCAGTAAAAGAATGCCTGGATGAATCTTCAACAACAGATACAGAAGCGGGTAAAAAAAAGGTAGAACCTTCAATCAAATGAAAAAGTATAGAAGGTTACTTAGTTATTTTCCTGGTAAGCCTTACTGACTGGATGAAAAAAGATCTTCCCTTTCACAGGCTAAACGGACGTGTTTACTTCCAGGAATCCCAAGTGGGGGATTGTGTAAAAACCTATCGGAAGAAACCGTTTTAACCTCCTGATTATTTTCAAACACATAAATCTTTGTTATGAAATATGTGCGTATCGGCACGACTTTGATATAACCCAATACCCCGGGTTTCATTTCTACCGTATCCGGATAAAAATAATTTTTGACAATTTCTTCTATATGAGGCTGCTTAAAGATTGAATGCTAAAATATTCAACGCTCAAAATTTAAATCATCACAACATACCCACAACCATATCCGCATCAATTTTTAAAAATGAAAACACACAAACAATCCAGATCGAAAGGAATACATTTGCAGGAAGGCACAGTTAAAAGATTAAAGTAATAAGGATAAATTTATTTCCCAATTCGTTCAAACTAAATGCCATCACAACTTATTATAAAAGATAAAATTGAAACAGAAAAAGTAATAAAAGTTGCACCTTTCAAAAAAGACATCCGGAAAACTACCCCTCACAAACACAACAATTACTTCGAAATTATCTATCTCTCCAAAGGAAGTGGCTATCATTATATAGACGCAGGTAAATATGCTGTCGTTCCGCCTGTAATGTATTTCGTAAGACAGGACCAGGTACACTTTTGGGAATTAGAGACAGAACCTGAAGGCTTTGTAGTGATTATAAAGAAATCATTTATTGAAAAGAGCCTGGATAAGGAACTCAAGTCTTTGCTTACAAAAATCACTAAACAATGCTGCTTGCAAACGCCAGACAATAGAACTATTGAACAGATATTGCAATTACTTACAGAAGAAAACAAAAACAATGATGAAAGTGCATTTACTATTACAGAAGGTTTATTAAAATCATTATTGGCTAAAATACTACAGGTATCCAAACCTGTTATTAATAAAGCAGAAGTTAAATCAGACCTTTACCATTCATTTACGGAATTATTAAGTGAAGCGAATGGTACAAAATACAAAGTAGGATTTTACGCTGAAAAACTGAACACTTCGCCACAAAACATAAATGCTGCGTGTCGTAAGGCTGTTAACCAAACAGCAGCCGATGTACTATCAGGCTTTGTATTAAGTGAAGCAAAAAGGTTGTTGCTTTACACTGATAATACCATTTCAGAAATTGCCTTCGCTATTAAATTTACCGACCCCTCTCATTTCGTAAAGTATTTTAAAAAATTCGTGTCATCAACTCCGCAGTCCTTTCGTTCCGCAAACGACTAATACCATAGAATTTTCATTTATACCATAATTTGATGAATTTGTTGTATCATTTTTGCAGTTGGTTTTCTTTGAATGCAAGTTCCTTACTCATGAAAAAAATCATCAGAACATCTGATTGCTTTTACTTATTGTAGATTATTTGTGGGATTAATTTTACATTCAGGTGGCAATCACAAGTATATAACACCTGGCGCATCAGGTATACGTCGATTGACAAAAATTAGTTTCAGAAATCCATTCGTAGCTAGTGCGGCGGCAGGGCAATTGTTGGATAAGGTAACTCATGCTGCTGTTTTATATATGGAGCAGCCTTTGCTGTTATTTCGCTTATTTCATTACTACTCCTGATTCCAAACACCCAAACTAAAAATATTCATATATAAAACTAAATACCCGGTCTTACGAATTAACTAAACAACCTAAACAGATCAATAATGCATCGTAGAAAATTTATACAATGGGGTGGGTCAATTTTTCCTATTGCAGGCGCTTTCCCTGCAAGTGCTATGGCACTCATCAATAAAGAAAATCCGGAGATTGAAAAGCAATCCCGACAAGTAACTGAACTGGACGAAAGTGCAGATTACACGATCCATATCAACACCGGGTTAATTGAGGTTGGGCCAATGCATATTATTTCAACTACCACTTATAATGGGCAATTTCCAGGGCCCCTGCTTCGCTTGAAGGAAGGGCAGCGCACAATAGTTGACATTTACAACGATACGGACACACCTGAACAGTTTCATTGGCATGGACAGTTTCTGCTTCCAGACGTTGATGGAGCTGCTGAAGAAGGGACACCCTATATTCCCGCTCATGGCATGCGCCGTGAAATTTTTGTACCGAAGCCATCAGGATTTCGATTTTATCATACACATGTAATCGCAGGCGCTAACCTCAACGCAGGACAATATAACGGTGAGGTGGGCCCGGTTTACATAGAGCCTAAAAATAAAAGTGCGCCTGGCAACTACGAGCGTGAAGAATTTATTGTACTTAAAGAATTTGAGCCATACTTTATGCGTGGTGGGGATATGGCGTCGGACTTTCTACCAGGAGAAGCGCTTCCCGATCTAAAAGCCATGCAGGAAAAGGCAGAAAAAGAATCACGCGGAACCCCGAAAGGATATGAAGTGGGCTATAAAATATTTACAATAAACGGGCGCCAGCTTGGCCATGGTAAACCTATTCATGTTAAGTATGGAGAAAGAATACTTTTCCACATTCTTAATGGCAGCGGTTCTGAAATACGCAGTCTTGCTTTGCCCGGCCACACTTTTAAAGTTGTGGCGCTTGATGGAAACCCTGTCCCAAATCCTGCGGAAGTCCCGGTGTTATGGATCGGAACGGCCGAGCGTATATGTGCCATTGTAGAAATGAAGCATCCCGGCAATTGGATAATGGGTGATCTTTCTGATGACGACCGTGGCAACGGTATGGGTATAGAAATATCATACGACAATCATAAAGGTAAAGCGCAATGGATTACGCCCAAACCATTTAAATGGGATTATCGTCTATTTGGCAGGAATAACGTTAGTGTGCCTGAACCGGATGAGATAATTGAAATGATTTTTGCAAAACAACAGGCCGCAGACAAAGGCTTTAACCGTTGGACTATCAACGGCATTGCTTTCGACATGATGGACATGCCAACTATGTTTCATCTGAAAGAAGGTAAGCGCTACCGGCTGCACATGCGCAACGCTTCTGATGACATTCATCCTATGCACCTTCACCGGCATAGCTTTGAGCTTACTAAAGTTGATGGTAAATCAACAGCCGGCATAATCAAAGATGTTGTTATGCTCGCGGGTTTTCAGGAAATGAATATTGATTTCACTGCTGATAATCCCGGATTAACTTTATTTCACTGCCACATGCAGCTTCACATGGACTTTGGTTTCATGGCATTGTTCGATTATGTTTAAGACAAAAAAATAAGATAGAAAAAAGCCAATATTAAATTATGCAATTAAAATATGCTCCGTTTAAAATGTACACTCTCCTTCTATCAATAGTCTTTTCTTTATCAATAATTCAAACTGTATCATCCCAGGCTGTTGCTTTATCTGTAAAAAAGATAATGCAAAAAGTACAAAGTAACCTTCCACAACTCGAAGTTCTTCGACAGCAGGCAACAGCTACTGAACAAAATATAGCATTAGCAAAAAATACATTGATACCTGACATTACTGCTGGTTACCAGGTTAACATCGCTACCTTCAATAATATTACCGGTATGAGTTATCCCGGCTTTTTGTTGCCAATAAGCGGACCGCCTTCGTTGACTAATAAAATGAATTTTGTTCCGGGTTCGGCATTGGGCGGTTTGATTAAATGGAACCCTTTTACGTTTGGCCAACGGATTGCTGCGATTGAAAAAGCGACAGCTCAATTTAAACAAGCCAATGCAACTTATAACGAGCAGTTATTCCGGTATCAATATGGTGCTATTAATATTTATTTGGAAGCTGTTTATTATAACCAGGTTTTAAAAAGTTTACAGGCAAATATATTACGAAGTCACGTGTCTTTAGATCAAGCGCTTGTTTTGGCAAATAATGGGTTGCGGCCAGGTATTGATACGACACAGTTTCAGGCAGCTATCTCACAATCTGAAATGGACTATCTGCAAACTGACAGAACTTACCAGGAAAAAATAATTGAGCTAACGCGGTTAACAGGCCTCGACATACAGCCTGAAAATATTGTATTAACTGATTCCCTTTTTAATCAAAGTTTCATTAGTTTAACTGACACAGCATTTTCCATTATTCAACATCCACATTATCAAACTCTTGAAGCGCAGAAAAAAATAACTGAAGCGGATTTAAAGGAAATACAAAAAACATGGAGACCACAATTGGATATATGGGGCAATGTATACGCAAGAGGTTCCGGAGTAGATGCTAGTGGAAATATAAACAAGGTAGATGGTTTTGATTTATCACGAACCAATGCCGGATTTGGTATTCAACTCAGCTTTACTGTATTGCAATACAGTAAAGTGAATATTAAAAAGAAGCAATACCAATCGCTATTAAAAGCGGACGAAGCAACATTGGCACAGGCACATTTAGATATCCGCAAACAAATAGAAACTGCCGAAATGCAATATAAGGAGGATGTGAAAATTGCTGGTAAATCGCCCGC
>JBDTLZ010000315.1:0-8945 GCA_039934515.1 Ginsengibacter sp. | reverse complement strand
TGAAGAGCATGCTAAGTAATCATCTTATTTAACATCGCAGGCAAGCTTATGGAACTAAAAAGAGTGGTTGTAACAGGATTGGGAGCCATAACGCCTTTAGGTAAATCTGTTCCTGAATATTGGGACGGTTTAATTAAAGGTGTATCTGGCGCTGACATCATTCAGCAATTCGATGTTGCGAAATTCAAGACCAGGTTTGCCTGCGAGGTTAAAAATTTTGAGCCTACCGATTACCTTGAAAGAAAAGAAGCCCGTAAACTTGACAGGTTCACCCAGTTTGCACTTATAGCAAGCGATGAGGCTGTAAAAGATGCAGGGATCAGTAAGGAAAATGTTGACCAGGATCGGGTGGGCGTCATATTTGCGAGCGGTATTGGTGGGATCACTACTTTCCAGGATGATGTAATCGAATTTGCAAGAGGTGATGGCACTCCCCGTTTCAATCCATTCTTTATTCCCAAGATGATACTGGATATTGGCGCCGGCCAAATATCTATGCGTTATGGTTTCAGGGGACCGAATTTTGCCGTTGTGAGTGCCTGCGCAAGCAGCACAAATGCCATTATCGACGCTTATGATAATATTCGTTTAAGTAAAGCCGATATCATACTTACAGGCGGTAGCGAAGCAGTTATTTGCGAGGCAGGCGTTGGCGGCTTCAATGCAATGAAGGCTTTGAGTGAAAGAAACGATGATCCTAAAACCGCTTCACGCCCATTTGACAAAGACCGCGATGGATTTGTAATGGGAGAAGGAGCCGGTGTTCTTGTTCTCGAGGAACTCCAGCACGCCCTTAAAAGAGGCGCAAAAATTTATTGCGAAATTGCAGGTGGCGGTGCAACTGCAGATGCCTACCATATTACAGCGCCGCACCCCGAGGGTTTGGGTGCAAAAAATGTAATGCATGTCGCTTTGAAAGACGCAGGCATGCGGCCTGAAGATATAGATTATATTAATGTACATGGCACCTCAACCCCTTTGGGAGATATAGCAGAAACTAAAGCCATCTTAAGCGTTTTCGGTGACAAGGCTTATGATTTGAATATTAGCTCTACCAAATCAATGACAGGGCATTGCCTGGGAGCTGCTGGCGTAATGGAAGCACTTGCTTGTATCCTGGCGGTGGCAAAAAATATTATTCCCCCTACCATTAATCATTTTACAGATGATCCTGAATTAGATCCAAAGCTTAATTTCACTTTCAACCATTCGCAGGAAAAGGAAGTGAATGCTGCCCTTAGTAATACCTTTGGATTTGGTGGCCATAATGCTTCCGTAATAATAAAAAAATACAAGCCTTAGTTTTTGCAATAAAAAAATTATTTTATGGAAGTTCCTGCAAATGTTTCTACCGGTGAAATAAAGAACTTTTTGGTACGTCGGCTGGGTGAAAAAGAAGCCGATGAAATAATGATGTATATTAACACAGAGATTGATGCCGGAGTTTCTGAAAAAACTGCAGCTTCCAGGAAAGAAATCGCACTTTGGCGCGATGATATGAAAAACGTTTTTGCTTCAAAAGAGGATGCTGTAAAGCTCGAAAAGAAATTGGTAAAAAGAGTTTCTTCCGCCGAAGGTACCATGATTTTGTGGTCCTTTGTTTTTTGGCTTACGCTTATAATAGCAATGGTAATTATTCTAAAGTTTATGAAGTAGTGGTATATTTTTGTAAGCTTTCTTTATTTATTATTTGAATACAATAAATAAACTGGGATATTTCCGGTAATAACAATTGGTAAATGCCCACTTGTAATAATTTACCGCACCATTCATTATGTCATGTTAACCGGCACCTGGTCTTAAAATTTATTTTCATTAATTTAGGGTATAATTCATCTAAATTTCATCTGTGCTTTTTTTCAGAAATATTTTTTCTTCAAAATCAGACAGGGATTTGAGAAGGCAGCTGCGCAACGTGCTTGGCCTCTCCCCGGTAAATTTGGATTTATATAAAACCGCACTCAGTCATCGTTCCATAAGAGAAGGCGCCGATGAAAATAATGAAAGACTCGAATTTTTGGGTGATGCGGTCCTGGGATCACTCGTTGCCCATTATCTTTTCATGCGTTACCCTTATAAAGATGAAGGTTTCTTAACGGAGATGCGGAGTAAAATGGTAAACAGGAACCAGTTGAATGAAATTGCGTTGAAAATAGGATTGAAAAAAATTACCTTTTATAACCGCTTTGATAATTCCTTAAAAGTTTCACAGATATTTGGAAACACCCTGGAGGCAGTTGTCGGTGCCGTGTATCTCGACAAAGGTTACCGGAGAACACAACGGTGGGTTAACCAGCATATTATCAGCCCTCATTTCTTCATGCAGGATCTTGAAAATCTTGATATCAATCAAAAAAATAAATTATACGGGTGGGCCAATAAAAACGGTAAAAATCTTGAATTCGAAACCCTCGATGAAAAAATAGAAAACGGGCGAAGGCTTTTTACAATTGGCGCAAAGATCGACGGCGTACTAATTGCCGAAGCAAAAGCTTTTAATAAGAAAGATGCAAGCCAGGTAGCCGCACAAATTGCAGTTGAAAAATTAGGACTATTATGAAATTTGGAATAATTGGCAGTGGAAGCTGGGGTACTGCACTTGCCAAAATTTTAACAGATAATAATAATTCAATCACATGGTGGATACGAAATGAAAATATTATTGGCCATTTTAAAAGCCGGCGCCACAACCCTCAATACCTTAGTTCTGCTTATTTTGATATAAGCCTGCTGCATCTTACGACCGATGCCGGCGAGGTGATTCGTAACTCCGATTGTATTATCATCGTAGTGCCTTCTGCATATGTGGCTGATGTACTCGCGCAGGTGCCCCGGGATATTTTTCGTGATAAAAAAATCGTGTCTGCAATTAAAGGAATTTTGCCGGCGCAAAACTTATTGCTCAATGATTACCTGAAAGATGAATTTTCTGTTGAATTAAAAAATTATTTCACCGTACTAGGTCCTTGCCATGCCGAAGAGGTTGCCGCTGAAAAATTATCTTACCTCACATTTTCAGGTATCGATGAAAAGACAACACGAGACATTGCGGCACGTTTTAAAACACCCTATCTAAATACCGTATGCAATAGCGATATCTATGGGGTGCAGTTTGCAGCCATATTAAAAAACATCTATGCCCTTGGAGCCGGCATTGCACATGGGCTTGAATACGGCGATAATTTCCTAAGCGTGCTCATTGCCAACAGTGCCGATGAGATGGCCGGTTTTCTTCGCAAGTCGGGAATACAAAACCTGGAAGTGGGAAGTATCGATCACACAATGCACGCAATACCGAACGAAAAACATACCACTAACTATGCGGCCTCTGTATACCTGGGAGACCTGCTCGTTACCTGTTATTCGCTGTATAGCCGTAACCGTACCTTTGGGAATATGATTGGCAAAGGTTATTCAGTTCAAGCCGCCCAACTTGAAATGAGCATGGTGGCAGAAGGTTATAATGCAAGCAGATGTATGAATACCATCAATAAAAATATCCAGGCAGCTATGCCGATTGCAGGATCAATCTATAAGATTTTATGGGAACAACTCCCACCTGTGGAAGGGTTTTTGGAAATTGAAAAAACGCTAGTATGATGGCTCTGGGCTGAATAAATCGGAAGCAATACCATCTGCAAACAACTTCCCTTCATCTGTAAGCATGATTTTTTCATCAATAAGCAGGATCCATTTTTTTTCAAGATAACCTTTAACCGAACTTTTAATCCTTTCGCTTTCTGCACGTGAGAATTTTTTTTCTATAGTATCGAGGTCGAGCCCTTCCATGGTGCGGAGGGAAATCATAACATATTCATTTAATCGTTGAACATCGGTTAACTTTTCTTCTTCAAAGGGAATTGTATTTTTCCTGACTGAGTTTATATATACAGCATTGTTGGAGATATTCCATTTCCTGGTTGTTCCATCATAAGAGTGCGCCGAAGGGCCGATCCCTGTATATTTCTTACCCTGCCAGTAACTACTGTTATGCCTGCTCCGGTAACCGGGTTTTGCAAAATTTGAAATTTCATAATGCTCATACCCCGCATTCTTCATCCACTTCATGAGGAGTAAAAATTGTCTTGCCTGCTGATCTGTATCAAGACCTGCCTTCTTTTTTAAATGGATCATTTTTTGCAAAGCGGTATTCGGCTCCACCGTGAGCGCATAGCAGGCAATATGTGGTGTTTCCAGGGCCAGAAGCTGGTCAACATTAATTTTCCAATCCTCATCGGTGAGACCGGGAGTACCATAAATGAGATCGGCAGAAAAATTTTCGAAACCAGCATCTTTAGCCAACGTTATACATTCAAGCGCCTGTTTTGAACTATGTATCCTGTTCATCCATTGCAGGTCATTTTCATAAAAGGACTGAATGCCGATGCTCAGGCGATTGATACCGGCATCTCTCCATGCCGATAATTTTTTTGCATTAATATCATCGGGATTCGCTTCCAGTGTTACTTCAGCATCATTGCTTACCAAATAATTACCTTTCACCGAATCCAATAATTTTTTTATCTCAATATCTCCAGGAAGGCTTGGGGTTCCCCCGCCGAAATAGATGGTTGCAATATTTTCTTTTTCACCACCGGATTCCCAGGACGCCAACGCCGAAAGGCTGATCTCTTTTACCAGGGCTTCCATCATCTCATC
Organism: Ginsengibacter sp.; assembly: GCA_039934515.1. GTDB lineage: Bacteria > Bacteroidota > Bacteroidia > Chitinophagales > Chitinophagaceae > Ginsengibacter. The sequence continues at coordinate 4,286 of JBDTLZ010000315.1, read as the reverse complement.
TTTCAATTGCAGCGAGGTAGAGAAATGAAAATTGCAATAGTTGCAAGCCTGTTTACAAAAAGGAATATGGATATAGATGCCAGACAAGAATGTAAGTTTAGTTTATATGTTAAGTATCGTGGTGGTATCGTTTTAATTAACCCAACCTTTGTCAGCTATTTCACCGGAAAAGTGAATGTCCGCCGATTGTTCCTAAACCACTGCGGCATTGTTAAATAACGGTGGATGCGTTGCCTGCTTTGTCATTCCACAATAGTTTTCAATATTTCATTTTAGATTTGACGGATTAACATGAAACCATCTGTAATAAAATATGTCTGCCGGCCGGTATTTCTTGTTCCAATATTTTACTTTTTTTTTACTGCAAATATTAATGGTCAGAAAAAATATACGCTCAACTATATGCCCGGAGGCAAAGATACTTCCTATAAATTACAGCAACTCGGGCTTACCACATCTTTCGATGCAAAAGAATTTGCCGCCGCTTATATAAGCACATTACCTGCAATGCTTTTAGGGAAGGGTTTCCCGGCCGCGTCGGTGGATACTGTACTTTACGATACAACGTTTGCGAATGTGGAATTGTATTTGGGTGAGCAATACAAATGGGCCAAGATAAACACAGACAGTGTCGACAGCAGGATACTGGATGCTACCGGTTGGAATACCAGGCAATTCAAAAATAAAAAAATTGATTTCAACCGCTTGCAGCAACAGGAAGAAAGAATATTGAATTATTACGAAAGTAACGGGTATCCCTTTGCAGAGGTCTCACTTGAAAATATTGCTATAACCGGTGACAAAATGCAGGGGAACCTCACAGTTAAGAAGGGCCCTTTTTACCATATCGACAGCATCAGGACTTTTGGAAAGGTGAAGATTAAAAATTTATTCCTGCAGCATTATCTGGGTATAACCAATGGAAGTATCTATAACAATCAAAAATTGAAAGAAGTAAGCCAAAGGCTTCAGCAATTGCCTTATTTACAGGAACAGCAAGCCTGGGATGTTACCATGCTCGGAAGCGGCTCCGTCCTCAATTTGTACCTGCAACCCAAACGAAGCAGTGAGATAAATGTGCTTGTGGGCCTATTGCCCGGAAATAACACCACAGGCAAAACCCAGGTTACCGGGGACGTCCATCTCAACCTTAAAAATTCATTGGGCTCAGGTGAAAATATCCTGGTCAACTGGCAGCAACTCCAGCCTCAATCGCCAAGACTTAATTTGGGATACAACCATCCCTATATTTTCAATTCCTTATTTGGGATTGATGTAGCTTTTAATTTGCTGAAGAGAGATTCGTCTTACTTAGAACTCAATGCGGTCATCGGGGTTCAATATATTTTATCTGCCAGTCAATCCGGTAAGATTTTTTATCAGAATGAGCGTAGTTATTTGCTGTCCGGCGGCCTGGATACCAATCGCGTATTATTAACGAAAACACTACCTCCCAATATTGATGTAAGCTCCGGGAATTTTGGGATTAATTACACTTTAAGCAATACCAATTACAAGCTGAATCCAAAAAAGGGAAATGAACTGGAACTTACGGCATCTGCGGGTATAAAAAAGATCACTAAAAATAGTGACATCATTAACCTGAAAGATCCGTTGAACCCTGCCTTCGATTTTAACTTGTTGTATGATTCTGTAAAATTAAAATCGTATCGCCTGAGGGTTACGGCATCCGCTGCCCATTATACACCGGTTGGCAAAAACAGCACCTTCAAAACCGCAGTCAATGCCGGTTGGTTTCAAAGCCCACAGGTTTTTCAAAATGAATTATTCCGTATAGGAGGGTACCGGTTACTGCGCGGCTTTGATGAAGAGGGAATTTATGCCGATAAGTATGCAGTATTAACAGCAGAATACCGCTATCTTGTGGGAGTCAACTCTTACTTTTTTGGATTTTCTGATGCCGCCATAACACATACAAATTTTAATACGACCAGTTATTCCAATAATTTTATCAGTGCAGGGATCGGGATTGAATTTGAAACAAAATTCGGCCTGCTTAACCTTAGTTATGCACTGGGGAAAAGAGATGATGTGAAATTCGATATTCGCAATTCTTCCAAAATACATTTTGGATATATCAACTATTTTTAAAGCGTCAAAATGTGCGCATACGTGATAAAAATGAAAGTAATAGTGTACCTGCCACTCCTGTTCTTACTGGGCAACCGTGCGGATTCGCAAAGACGAAATGACAGCCTGGGTAGTAATTCCTACGATACGTCACTTTCATTGTCAGCAGATAGTGCCAGGCGGCCTGCATATTCTGGTACGGTAGTTCTGCCATTAATAAGATCATATAGCACGGTTGTCAATGGATTACTTTCCTCCAATAAATTTATTAATGTAAAAGAGCCTGCTGTTTTTTACATTGCTGCTGAGAGACCGGGTAATGGGAAGGAACTTGTATTTTATACATTGTGTGTCATTGTTCTTATCCTTGGCTTATTTAAAACTTTTTACCGTGGTTATTTCAACAATCTTTTCCGGGTGTTCTTTAATACTTCTATCAGGCAAATGCAGCTTACAGACCAGCTTTTGCAGGCAAAACTTCCTTCGTTTATTCTCAATATTTTCTTTGCGATAACTACAGGATTCTACACGTGGTTGCTTTTTAAAAACTACCATCCTCCCAGGTTTATCAACAGCCAATTGCTTTTGCCGGTCTGCATCCTGGCTGTAGGTGTTCTTTATTTTGCGAAATATTGCATACTCAAGTGTATCGGTTGGATGAGTGGCATGCAGCAGGCGGCTGATAATTATATTTTTGTAATATTTATGGTAAATAAGATCATTGGGATTATCCTTGTACCTTTTATAGTAGTCCTTTCTTTTTCACCGCCCCCTTGGATAAATAATACTACGATTGTTTCTGCCCTTATACTGGGATTATTTTTTTTGTCGAGGTATATTAAGACCTATGGCGCGTTGGAATACAAGTTTCCATTAAAGCCATTACATTTAATAATATATATAACTGCTTTGGAGATTGTGCCTATCCTTCTCATTTATAAAGCCGCGGCCGATTACTTAGTATAAATACGAGCCATATAACCGCGTATAAATACGGAATTTTGACTTATAATTTATCGCCAAAGTGTAAATATTCACTTTAAAATCATACCTTTGCATAATACCTGTTATATTAAAGATGCATATAAACCCTGTATTGACAGAGACTAAAACTTTGAAGCAGATCGAAAACATTCTCATCACACAGGCGAGGCCAGAAGGTGAAAAATCGCCGTATTTTGAAATGGCCAAAAAGTACAACGTTAAGCTTAATTTTCAGCCGTTTATACGGGTTGAGGCGATTTCTGCAAAGGATTTTCGCAAACAGAAAATCGAAATTCCTGCTTATTCGGCAGTAATATTTACCAGTCGAAATGCCATTGATCATTTTTTCAGGACCTGTGAAGAATTGAAAATTACGATATCACAGCACACCAAATATTTTTGTATTACTGAGGCGGTGGCGCTCTATCTCCAAAAGTTTATTTTATACCGCAAGCGTAAAGTTTTTTATGGCGCAGATGGCACCAATAAAAATCTTTTTGACGTAATAAGCAAACATAAGGAACATGAGCAATTTTTATACCCCTGTTCACAATCATTTGATAGTGAAATAACGAACTGGCTTATCGCCAATAACTGCGAATACGCGATACCTGTTTTGTACCAGATTATTGCGAATGATGTGAAAGATATCATCGCCAGGTTCCACTATGATATCATTTGTTTTTTTACTCCGTTGGGTGTTAAAAGCTTTATCCAGAATTGCCCCGCCTTCGAACAGAACGGCACTATGATCGGCGCTTTTGGTGACAACACCCGCAAAGCAGTTGCCTCTGCAGGTTTACGTCCCGATATTATAGCCCCACAACCTAAAATGCCGAGTATGGTCTCCGCATTGGAAAATTATCTTTCCAGCCTGAAGAAAAAATAGCAGGACTATTATAAACTTATTGAGCAGCCGGAAGCGCTGCTTTTTTAGTGCGCATTACCAGGTTCGGGTTAGTATCTTAATAGTGGTATGGTCAACGTAAAAGGCTGGAATAATAAATCGAATTTTATACACGATCCGATGGATTAATAAATATTGCAGTAAAACATGGTTAACACAGCACTATAGTAAATCACGTAATAAACCACTGACCGGACACTCCCGGCTATATGTTGAGCGTCGCCAGCCAGTTTTGAAACACCTTTTAAAGTGTCGCTCGTTTATTTGTTAATAAGGCCTGCAAGGTAACGCACGGTGCGAACCA
>JBDTLZ010000314.1:0-5590 GCA_039934515.1 Ginsengibacter sp. | reverse complement strand
TTAAAAATATTTTCGACTTTGTGGGCACCTGGGATAATGCCCATACCTCTGTTAAGATGGCCCCATAGCTACTTAGATGAACTACCCGCTTTATGCCGGACTGTTGGATGGCATGTGCGTAGTTGTTGCCGATTCTGCGTTAATAAATTACAGGATCGGCTCCGGCATAGTTTGGCGGCACCATTGCATAAACAGCATCGCTACCAGTAACCCCTGATGCCACGAAACCAGCGTCTTCCGGTGAACCGATGGCAGCGGTAGCGCCCAATGCTTCGATATCCTTTTCCTTTTCAAGTTTACTGCTGATCACCTTAACTCCGTGGCCCTTTTGTATTAATGTGGTAGCGGGTGGTTCGCTGATGTTTCCTAAAGAACCTGTTACCATTATTTTCATAAATATTTGTTTTAAAATTTATGATGCAAAAGCTATTACTCCACAATTCATTACTGTAGCCTATTCTTAGATGGTTTGAGCCATTTCATTGATATTGCTAAAAGTAGTGTCAATTCCAAAAACCATCGTATCCATAGACCCAATGCTTCAGTTTAACGCTTGATTACCCGCCATATCCTTTGCCGTTGTCCATTCTGCCAGCCTGCATATAAAAGATAAGCGCCATTTGCAAGTGATCCCATTGCTATTTTGACCCGGTTCGCTCCCTGAAAAAATTTTGCTTTTTGTACACAAACCAAGGCTCCCTTGCCGTCAAATATCCGTATCATGGCATCTGAGCTGGCAGGGGCAACGATGTTGATAAATAGCATATCGTGGGTTGGATTTGGCCAAAGTTCAAAAGAATCTGTAGCCGTACAAGCCGATTGAAGCACCTTACTATATTGTACGTGATCGTCATGATCATATACAGCAATTCGATAGAATGCACCTGGCACCGGGTTTTCGTCTGCAAAGGAATAAGTTGTTTCATGGCTGCTACTTGTAACAGATAGATTGTGGAGTATTTCAAAATGTATTCCATCAGCGCTTCTTTCAATATTAAAATGACTGCTGTTATTTTCCTTCACCATTTTCCAATTCAGTGCAACCTTACCTCTTTCACATCTTTCATTGAATAAAATGAACTGCACCTGCAATGGGCCGGTTAAGTTTTTAAAGTACAAGCCATTATCCCTTGCCAAAAAAAGGGTGCTGTTGAATTCGATTATACCATAAGAAAATCCTCCGATAAAAAAATCTTCATTTGTTGTCCAGCTTGTGCCCCTGGCGGCATTTTTATCCCGTTGCTGTATCCATGTTCCCCCGGAAAATAAATTCGTCAATATATAGTAACTGGCGGAGCCTTCATATACATTTCGGTCCGCGCCATTGTGTGTTCCCACTTTATCTTCACTCCAGCTTTCTCCTGCATCATTACTTTTAATAATTCTATTGCCATTAACTGCCAAAAGTGTATCGCCACGGTTGATCATTTTATTAATTTGAAGAGAAGGCCGCAACCTACCGAAATAATACGCTTCATTCCATTCGTTGCCCGCAAAATTGTAACGGTAAAAAGTGCCGTTTGATCCGGCGCCAATCAGTAAAAAATTTGGTGTGCCAATGATATTTTGAACGTTCACGGAATAATCCGGAAGTGAATTAGCGAAGTGGACCCAGTTTCCTGTTCCTGCATCAAGCGCGTACACCCCATCACCAAATGTAGCCGCGAACAACCGGCTGTTTTTAACCGCAAAACCACTTATAGTCGAATGGCTTATTAGCGAATTGTGTCGCCAGGTCAGGCCATCATCGATGCTGGAAAAAACACCGGAACGGAATGTTCCTGCATAAATATTGTTGTTATAAAAACCTAACGTGCTTATATCAATTGAGTCAGATGGCAGGCTGATAGACTTCCAGGTAATACCATCCTCACTCTTGTAAATTATATTGGAATCGGTAGCCGAATAAATAGAACCATTGTGAGTGGTCATGGCAACTATATGAGGGGATGGAATGGCGGTAATTTTTGTCCATTGCGAAAATGCCATGTTTAAACATAATAGAAAGGAAGTGAGCGAATAGAGTTTTTTCATTTTATTAATTTGTGCTATTTTAAAAATTATATTTATATGCCGGTGGTTGATCAATCATTATTTCAACCAGTATTGTTTTGTTATATTATTAGGTCGATTTGCTAATGCACCCTGCAAACTTTTCGATACATCAACCTGGCCTGCGAAATAGCTGTTGAAGCAACGCTACCAGGGACAATCCCTTAATTACAGTTTGGCCAGGGACCAGGTATGACTGCTGCATTATATGGAGAGCAAACGACCGTATCATGTTCCTCTTTACCGTCATGCCTGAAGTCATCGGTTTGATTAGAAAGAATTTTTGAGCCCCGGTATTGTCTGCAACCGGATATTTTTTCTTACTTCTGCAGTTCCCGGTTGCGGTTGGTTTGTCAATAAATATCCAACGATTGTAATTAGTAAAACCGTTCCTGTCAAAGGCACGGCATGCGTGTGTCAGGAAAATGTTACTGTTTAGAACAATCGTGGCTTTTTCATACTTTGAATTGTGTGAGAGAAAACAAACTGTCCAGTAAGCTTTCTTATTTGCGACGAAGGTGAATTTCTCAAATGGATTTATAACCCGCTTGTCAAAAAAACCGGTAAGTGCGTGTGTTGTGGACATTCCATCAGTATTCATCCTGAAAAGTCTTTTATCAATATGAAAAAAATAACTTACCTGGGTGCCTTGGGCTTTTACACAACCGGAAAGAATTGATAACATCATCGACAAGAAAATAACTGGCCTCATTTTTTTATCCATTATATAGCTTTTTAAATAATACCGAAATACTGTAGGACGAAGCATGTTTTATAAAATCCAGCCTTCTTTTATTTGTTTCTTATCACCTATTGATGACTTAACAATCCTTTCTGTTTATCTTTTCCTGAGGCCGGTAATTATTAATCAGGAACGGCCCTTCGCAGGAAGGGCCGTTGATAGATTTATTTTTTATTTAGATAACCAAAGAGACCATCTGCTTCATTACCAGGCCCAGCTGTAAAGTACAGCCTTTGGGGGTCGATAGCTGTTGCACTTGAAGGGGCGAATGACAAAGCCCAAAGGCCGTCTATCACGATCGTGTGCTCATGAGCTTGCAACTGGCCAAAGTAGCCCCCATCAAGGCTAAACACATTAATACGGCCATCGCCAAAATTGCCAACTAATATCACCGGATTTTTCGGATCGGTTAATTCATCCTTATCACCTCCGCCTACGGGGGCGCTATTGCTTTCAAGCGAGCTCTTTTTGGTCATATCATGCTCATCCAAAAAACTGGCAGGAGCCTGAGTAATCCCCCACGGAATATTAAGGCTTCCACCTGAAGCAAACCTTTTTACAAATGAGCCATCGGTATTGAAAATACTTACAAATCCTTTGCCGGTACCAGCAACATGTCCGATCGTGCCACCAACATTGCTCAATTCGGCATACATCACGAAAAGCCGGTCACCGATAGCCTGGATATTATAAGGAGAATATTCTTCAGGCATACCAGGATCTTTAAAAGACATGGTAACACGTGAAAACAATGTATCCCATACATCAATTTTATTGGCGCTAAAATTGGCTGCATAGATAAAGTTACGTCCTGCGTTTGAGGCAATAGCAAGGCCGGTATAATTGGAGTTGAGTGGCGTCCTGATGCTTTTCGCATTATTGCCCAAAGCAGGATTCCAGCCAGAAAGTACACCATCAAATCCTGTAAAAAGGAAAGCTGAAGGGCCGTTGGCTAAATTAAAACCTTTACCTCCGCTAAAAACAATCCCGCAAGGTAATCCTCCGATAGAATCATTGGGAGATGGAATATTCACGGGTGATCTTACGATGGCTCCTTCACCGCTATACAGTTCACTTACATGACCCCCCACAGAATTTACCCAGGCAGTCCCGTTAGGAGACCATGCGAGGCCAAAGGCATTGAGCAAGGTTGGGTCAGTAGTTACCGGATGGTACTTGGATGAGTTCGCTACCAGGTTAACCTGGGTAAAATTCCGCAGGCTATGGTTATCGTCATTTGGCTTGTGACATCCAAAACACAAGGTTACCAGGGCTGTTATAAGCAGCGATTTTGTACCGGGCTTAAGTGTAATACGTTTTTGTTGTTTGTTGTTCATTTTTTTTTAGGTTTTATAAATTAATAATAGAATACAGTTTTTGATTCAATACATGAGGCACCATCAGTTACAAAATGCAGGAGATGGTGATAATAAATAATGAGAAGGCACTTCAATGGCAATGGATCGATACAGGTCTGTTAAAATATAAATGGTTCCTTTTCTTCAATGAAATAACCGGCTGTAGCAGGATCAATGATCGTGGCCACTTCGTTTATTACATCCGTGGAAAAGCCATTTTCTTTTGCATGTTCAACGATCCTTTCCTTGTTAGGAGCAATGTAAACGCAATAGACCTTGTCAGCGGTTACGTAGCTATGAATCCACCGGATCTGCGGCCCCATCTTATTTAATACTACGCACGAAACCTGCGAAATTGCTCTTAATTGTTTCAACGTTAATTTTCCCGCACCGGGCATTTCCCTTTCAATTATATATTTTGGCATATCAATTTTTTCTTAGCTGCCGGGTAATTTCCCAGGCTACGTTTTATTTTGTCATGAACTAAAATATCAATGAGATTCGGATTTTTGCACCTATTCAATTTGTAATTAAAATTCATTGCTGTTGACGGAAATTTAATATTCACAGGGATGTTATGCCGTACCCTTTTTTTAGGATTGCGCTATTAAAACATGTACTGTAGTGAGGTTGTATATAGGCATTTGGACACCTGGCATTTAAATAGGTGGCCTAATCGGATGCAACTTATTCGCCTTGTTTAACTGCCAATACTTTAACTGGTATTAACCCATGGGCTTCTTTATGCGTATTGATAACAGCGTTTGAATCTTTCGCCTCGGATAAACACATTACAACACCCGTTTTTTCATCAACCCAGTAATTGAGGAAGTTTACTCCATACTTTTGTTGTACGGCCAGGTCTTTTTTATGGGCTGCTGCAACATCTTTTGCTGTAACATTTCCGGCGCCCAGGTCATGTATGTCCAGGAACAAAGTATTTCCACCTTTTAAGGCAGCCTGTTGTCCATCTGTTACCTGGTAAATATGATCCGGCAAAAGTCCATGTGCTTCGGCATGTGTTTTTCTTATTGATTCAGAATCACCTGAAGAGGAAAGGCAGTAAACAAGCCCTTTTTCTTCATCAACCCAATACTTAATAAAATCAACACCATATTTTTGTTCAACAGCAAGATCTTTAGCATGCGCTTTGGCAACATCTTCATATGTAACCTTACCTGGCCCCAGGCGATGAACATCTATATAAAGACGCTTTACTCCTGTATCATTTACATCAGGGTGCGTCCTTTTTCCCTGGGCAAAAGGATGTAACGAAATAAGGCTGCATGACGCAAACGTTAACAGCGCAGAAATAATTTTCATGATTATTGTTTTAAATTTGATTATAAATTTGCTTTCGAACACAAAGAAACCTTCTATTCTATGCCGGTAGTTAAGGAGTTTACCCTATTTTAATTTAATCCTATCCCCATTTTAT
>JBDTLZ010000313.1:0-14749 GCA_039934515.1 Ginsengibacter sp. | reverse complement strand
GAAAAATTGCAATTTGAGGATGAAAAAAATCTCTTAATTCAAGGTCTACCTTCTACAATCGAAAAACAGTTTTCTAAGCTTTCATTTTCAAAAAATGTAACGCCGCTTTTAAAAAGCAGGAAAATTGATTTCGCACTTGTATTTGCTTTGAATTTAAATCAATTGCACAAAATTTTATCAGAAGTTTGCCCGGCTCTTCATCCTGCTGGAAAGTTATGGATCGCTTATCCAAAGGCAACTTCAAAAATTACCAGTGATTTAAACCGCGACTGCTCCTGGAGCTGCCTTGTAAACCAGGGTTTTGAACCAGGTGAAATTGTGATTTTGGATTACGTTTGGAGTGCCCAGCGCTTTGCGAAAACTGAAGTTTGCGAATACCTTGTGCCTGCGTCTTCAAATATCCAGAAGTACAAAACGTCAGTAAGGAGAAAACTGGTTGAAGCAGAGAGTTATTAGGCCAAAAATCTTTATCGGTAAGGATGATCTTTGATAAAACATCGATCATCCTTTTTTATTTTAAAATGACTGCACCGATACTTTTCGTTATTTTGGTTTCCAGCTCTTTTAACCTCACGTGGGTTTGCATAAGGAAGATCTGTCTTTCAGATGATGTCGTTTCTTCCAGTTCCTTTTGGTTTAACCCTATGAGCTTCTTTATTTTCTTCAGCTCAAGATACCCTAGTGTTGAAATAATTTCTTCTTTAAAGTTATCCTCCCGGGTTGGTACAGGCATCTCATAGTTCTTTTGCCATCCGGGGCTTACTTCGTATGGAGATTCTATAATTGAAACAACCGTCCGGCTCATATCAAGGTCATCGCTGTATAAAAAATTTTTTGCCCCCGGTTCCAGTTTTTCTTCATACCAAATCCTGTAAGTGTTGATAATTTTTAAGAGGGCAGGGCTTGTAATTACTTCTTCATCAAGGCAATCATATAATAGGTAATCAGCAACAGTTTTGCCCGGTTCCCATTCCATCGGCCCAAATTCAATAAGGCACCTCACCACTGCTCTTTCATTTACTTCATCCCTGTTAAGCAAGCCAAGAGCATCAATATCTTCATCCTTGAATTCTGTTGGCGTGTCGTTAGACTGTTCCTGGTATGATTTTTCACCTGATGCGAAACGATTTTCCCCTTTAGTAAATTTTTCGCGTATAAATTTATTCACCAAAGTATGCAAGCCATTTTCATCAATTTTTAAAAGCGCTGCAGTTTTGCGTATGTAATCCTGCTGCTTTGTAAAATCTTCGGCCTTGTTAATTTTCGAAATAGATTCTGCGATCTGGTTTACCACCTTTGAGCGTTTGTTGGTATCATCACCCGCGTCCTGTAATGCGTATTCAAGATGGAATAAAATAAAATCTTTTTTATTATCATTAATGAATGAAATAAAAGAAGCTACACCCTTTTTATTGATATAGCTATCCGGATCTTCCTGGTCGGGTATTAGAACCAGTTTTACGTTGAGTCCTTCTTCCAGCGCAAGGTCTAGTCCTCTTAATGCTGCTTTTATTCCGGCAGCATCTCCGTCGTAGAGAATCGTAAGATTGTGTGTGTACTTTTTAATAAGCCTCAACTGGTCCGGCGTGAGAGAAGTGCCGCCGCTGGCGACAACATTTTCTATACCCACCTGGTGAAGGGCGATTACATCGGTATATCCTTCAACGAGCAGGCATTCGTCGGCTTTATCAATAGCCTGGCGGGCAAAATGCGACCCATATAAAATTTTACTTTTAATATAGATCTCATTTTCCGGCGTATTAATATATTTTGGCGCTTTATCATTACTCCTGATGAGCCTTGCACCAAACCCGGAAATCTTGCCGGTATGATTGTGAATCGGGAAAATGATACGCCCCCTGTAGTTATCCTGTAAGCCGCTCTCTCTCGATACTACGAGGCCGCTCTTTTGCAAAAGCGCTGGATTAAACTGAGCGGCCGTAGCAGCTTTAGCGAATGTATCCCGGCCTTCAGGATTGTAACCCAGTTCAAATTTTTTTATAATATCTTCCCTGAACCCCCTTTCCTTAAGGTAGCTAAGTCCAACACTTTTTCCCTCTTCGTTGTTGAACAGAACTTCGGTGAAGAAATGTTTTGCAAAATTGTTGATGACGTAAAGGCTATCAGCAACCTGCAGGTGTTCTTTAATTTCAGGAGAAGTTTCGGTTTCTTCAACTTCGACGTTATATTTTTCTGCAAGCCATTTCAATGCCTCTACATAACTATACTTCTCATGCTCCATTAAAAAGCTGATGGTATTACCACTTCTGCCACAGCCGAAACATTTATAGATTTCCTTAGAAGGTGATACCGTAAAAGATGGAGATTTTTCGTTGTGAAAAGGACAAAGCCCGATATAGTTTACCCCTCTTTTTTTTAGCCTGATAAATGAACTGATGATCTCTATGATATCAATCCTGCTCACAATTTGTTGTATGGTTTCCTGCGATATCATGCGTGCGGGCGATGCGGTTAAAAATTGTATTTGATTGTAAAATTCATTATCCTTTAATAATCTGTTCGGGTGATAAAATTAATCAAATCTGCGTTCAGATGTTTATTGAAGTTCAGGCTAAGCCGGGTTTCCGGTAGCCAAAAAATATGCCTGGCATTGGTGATTAAAACCCCAGGGGCCGGAACATTGCGCAGATGGTGGAACAACCGGTTTTCACGTCAAAATATATAAAATATGGGGGAAAAGTGAATTTGGTCAGGCCGACAAAAATGAATAACTTTTGTTGGGTTTCCACCATTAATAAAATAATGGATCAGGCAATGTTATTTAAGTATTACAGGAATATATGCAAAGAAATAACGGCCAGGAGAATTAGTATACAAGCAGTCACAATCATAATGGTCATGAATTTTTTTGTCGGCAATACTGTCATTGGAAGCGATTTTGAAGTTTAAATGGTCCGGTAAAATAAATTAAATTACCAGATATTTAAAAATAATAAAAAAAATAGCCATATTGATCCCGGGAAGAGGAGCCTGTGAAATTCAGGATAAGGCTATCATTACCAATTCTATTGTACTATAAATCCGCAATAATAAAAGCTGGATATTTATTCATTATGCAGGAGTGTTAATTGCAAATGGTATTATGTTTATTACATTACATTGAATATTTTCGTAAAAAAATTTGCTTATGAAAAGATTATTTGACCCGGTAGAAAATAATTTAGTACAGGCGCGCATCAATAAGCTTACACCTGGTACACAACCATTATGGGGTAAAATGAATGTCTCACAAATGCTTGCTCATTTGCAACAACCGATATTAATTGCTTTCGGGCAACTGAAATTAAAGGGAGGATTGATTGGCTTACTTTTCGGTAAAATTGCCAAAAGGCAGATGGTTAATGATGCCCCTTTCAAAAAGAATATACCTACGATGAAAGAGTTTAAATTCACCGGGAAAAACGCGCCGGAAAAACAGTTTTTAAAAGAAAAAGACACCCTGCTTTCCTATGTGGACCGCTTCATCAGGGAAGGCCCCGGTGTTATCGCAAATAAAACACATCCATTTTTCGGCAAGTTAACGATAGAAGAATGGGATATCCTCCAATGGAAACACCTTGATCATCATCTCCGGCAGTTTGGCGTTTGAAAAATGCAGTTACCTCATAGGTTTTTTTGCAGATGGCATTAATTCTTCATACATCGTTCCATTTGCCTGCTGATTAACTTATAGTTAGCAACTTCAGCGGCTACGGGCCTCTGTCAACTGCCTGCTGTTTCCTATCTTTGCAATTCAAAAACAATTATGGATAAAAGGGAAGTGTATATCGTTGCAGCCGTACGTACACCAATCGGTAGTTTCGGGGGAACTTTGAAAGATGTACCAGCTCCAAAATTGGGTGCTATTGTCATTAAAAGTGCTGTTGAAAAAGCGGGCATAAAACCGGCTGACGTTCAGGAAGTGTACATGGGTTGCGTATTACAAGCCAACCTCGGTCAGGCTCCCGCACGGCAGGCCGCAATTCACGCCGGCTTGCCGGAAAATGTTTGTTGTACTACGGTTAATAAGGTTTGCGCGAGTGGAATGAAAGCTATTATGAATGGCGTTCAGAGCATCTTGCTGGGCGATGCGGATATTGTAGTGGCAGGTGGAATGGAAAATATGAGCAGTGCACCTTTTTACGCACCCGCAGTGCGATGGGGAAATAAATACGGCAATACAACTATGATCGACGGTCTCGCCAAAGACGGGTTAACTGATGTATATAAAGACTATGCCATGGGCAATGCGGCTGAGTTGTGTGCGAGAGAATGCGGCATAAGCAGGGAAGACCAGGATGCTTTTGCTATTGAAAGTTATCAACGCAGCCAGGATGCCGTAAATTCGGGAAAGTTTACAGATGAAATTACTGCGGTTGAGATCCCGCAAAGAAAAGGTGATCCGGTGATTATGCTAACTGATGAAGAACCATTCAACGTAAAGTTTGATAAAATCGCGGGGCTTGCGTCTCCGTTCGAGAAAAATGGGACTGTTACTGCAGCAAATGCAAGTACAATTAATGATGGAGCCGCTGCCGTGGTGTTAATGAGCAGGGAAAAAGCTGAAAACCTGGGAGTGAAGCCTGTTGCAAAAATTATTGGCTATGCGGATGCAGAACAGGCTCCGGAATGGTTTACAACATCGCCAACCCTGGCTTTACCAAAGGCCATTAAAAAAGCCGGTTTAACTATCGGGCAGGTTGATTTTTTTGAACTTAACGAGGCTTTCAGTGTAGTAGGAATTGTCAACACCCAAAACCTGAAGCTCAATCCTGCAAAAGTGAATGTAAATGGAGGAGCCGTTTCTTTAGGCCATCCTTTGGGTTGCAGTGGGGCACGTATTATCGTTACACTTATAAATGTTTTGAAACAGAATAACGGTAAAATCGGGGCTGCGGGAATATGCAATGGTGGTGGTGGCGCGAGTGCAATGGTCATAGAATTGTGTTGAAATAAACTGTTAAACGGCGGTTTCTGCTGCTACAGTGGTATCATTAGATATTATTAATTGCAGTGTATTATATTTTTAATACACTCTTCATACCGCTGAGCGACGGTAATTTTTGACTATATTATTTTAATATGGAAATATTTATGAAAAAACTGTTGCTATTTGCAATGAATATCCTGCCGGCTGCTTTCATTTCGTATGCGCAGGATTCAACCTTTGTTATTAATGGCGGCCTGGCGAAGGTAAAAGACGGCATTATTTTTTTGAATATTTATGAAGGAGATAAAACTATTAGTGACTCAACCTCGATCATTGACGGTAGTTTTAAATTTACAGGTTCTGTACCGGCACCTTTTTTTGCTACACTCACTATGCCGGGTAAACGCAGCGACTATTACACATTTTACATTGAACCGTCAACGATGAGTATAACCGGCCGGGGCGACTCCTTGAAGTTACTTACAGTAAAAGGTTCCGGTGTGAATGATGACAACCGGCTTTTTAAAGAAAGAATGAAAAATATAGATAAATGGGAAGAGACCAACAGTAATATCTATGAGAAGGCGTACCAGGATAAAAATAAACGGCTTATGGACAGCCTTGATGAAGTCGATTTTAATGTGCTGGCTGAAAAAAGAAAAATTGTTACTGCTTTTGTAAAAGATTACCCCCGGTCAATAAGGGGAGCGCTCGCTATTTCCGAAAATTATGGATACTATGCAGAGGCGGGTGATGTTGAGCCCCTGTATGAATTACTTGATCCCCAGGTAAAAAAATCTCCTAAGGGAATGGAAATTAAACGCCTGATCGGGGTATATCAAAAAGTTGCTATTGGGCAAGCAGCCCCGGATATTACGCAGCCGACACCTGGGGGGGCGTTAATAAGCCTTTCATCATTGCGCGGTAAATATGTACTGCTCGATTTTTGGGCAAGCTGGTGTGGGCCATGTCGCAGGGAGAACCCTTATATCGTTGAAGCCTATAACCGGTTCAAGGATAAAGGTTTTACGATTTTCGGGGTTTCTTATGATAGTAAGAAAGATAAATGGAAAAAGGCCATTGAAGATGACAAACTTACCTGGGACCAGGTTTCAGATCTGCAGGGCTGGAAAAATGCCACTTCCGATCAATATGGCATCAAAGCGATACCATCCAACCTTTTGCTGGATAAGGACGGTAAAATAATCGCCAAAAACCTTTTTGGGAGGCAGTTAACAGACAAACTTTTAAGCCTGATGCCCTGATGCTTATATAGCGATTTGTAACAATGAGTTTTGCTCATTTGCTCTGTAACCAATATTTTTGCCAATCAATTTTTATACATGAGAGAAATAGCGTTCAGAGAAGCATTGCGTGAAGCAATGAATGAAGAGATGAGACGGGACGAAAACGTCTTTTTAATGGGAGAGGAAGTAGCCGAATATAATGGCGCATATAAAGTAAGCCAGGGCATGTTGGAGGAATTCGGCGAAAAAAGAGTAATTGATACGCCAATTTCAGAGTTGGGCTTTACGGCAATTGCCGTAGGTGCAGCACAAAATGGCCTGCGCCCGATCGTCGAATATATGACCTGGAATTTTGCATCCCTTGCCCTCGATCAAATATTAAATACTGCATCAAAAATGCTTGCAATGAGTGGCGGGCAGGTTGGGTGCCCTATTGTTTTTCGCGGCCCCAATGGCAGTGCCGGGCAGTTGGGGGCCCAGCATTCAACAGCTTTCGAAGCATTATACGCAAATATCCCCGGATTAAAAGTTATCTCTGTAAGTAATCCCTACGATGGCAAAGGATTATTAAAAAGTGCCATACGCGACAATGACCCCGTGGTTTTTATGGAATGTGAAGTATTATATGGCGAAAAAGGTGAAGTACCCGAAGAGGAATATTTAATACCGATCGGCAAGGCAAGGATCGCCAGGGAAGGCACTGATGTTACGATCGTTTCCTTCAATAAAATGATGAAGGTGGCTTTAGGCGCTGCGGATGAACTTGCAAAAGAAAATATAAGTGCAGAAGTTATTGATTTGAGAACCATTCGCCCCATGGACTGGCAAACGATCCTGGAATCAGTTAAAAAAACAAACAGGCTGGTGATCGTTGAAGAACAATGGCCCTTCGCTTCTGTATCGTCCGAAATAACCTACCGTATTCAAAAAGAAGGATTTGATTATCTTGATGCCCCAATCCGGCGAATAACCTCGGCAGATGCCCCCATGCATTATGCTCCAAACCTGGTGGCAATGTATTTGCCCGATGTTCCCCGTACCGTAAAATTGGTCAAAGAAGTAATGTACCTCAAAAAATAGGGTGTAGTTTAGCAACTGGCTTATTCTTTCCTATGCTTTAAATAGGACTGTAATTACGTTCATTTAAATGATCCTGTATGAATACCGGAAATTTTTATTATCCTCTTCCTGCGAATGAACCAGTGTTCAGCTTTGCACCGGGAAGTGCGGAAAGAGAACTGGTGAAAAATACTATCAGGGAATTAAAGAGTAAAAAAGTGGATATCCCCATGTACATCGGTGGTGAAGAAGTACGCACGGGGAAAAAGCTTGATTTGCATCCGCCGCATGAAAAAAGTCACCTGTTGGGGAGTTTTCATTACGGTGATGCGTCACATGTTAAGAAAGCGATTAATGCAGCACTGAAGGCAAAAGATAAATGGGCCGGTACAAGTTGGGAAAACAGGGCCAATATTTTTTTGAAGGCTGCCGAGCTTCTTGCTACAAAATACCGGTCGTATATGTTGGCTACGACCATGCTTGGTCAAAGTAAAAATGTTTACCAGGCCGAAATTGACGCCACCTGTGAACTTATAGATTTCCTGAGATTTAATGTTCACTTTCTAAGTGAAATATACAAACAGCAGCCTGTGAGCGGCACGGGGATGTATAACAGGATGGAATACAGGCCATTGGAAGGTTTTGTGTTGGCAATAACCCCCTTTAATTTTACGGCTATCGGTGGTAATCTGCCCACATCCGCAGCCATGTGCGGGAATGTCGTTGTGTGGAAATGCGCTAACACCCAGGTATACAGCGCACAAATGTTTATGCGCATTTTAATGGAAGCCGGGCTCCCTGCGGGTGTTATCAATTTAATTTTTGTAGATGGCCCCGTATTGGGGGAAGTATGTTTTAATCATCCTGATTTTGCCGGGATCCATTTTACAGGTAGTACGGGAGTATTTAACAGCATGTGGAAAATCATTGGAGGTAATACAGGATTGTATAAGTCATATCCAAGAATCGTTGGTGAAACCGGTGGTAAAGATTTTGTACTTGCGCATAAAAGCGCCGACGTTGATATTGTCGTTACTGCTTTGTGCCGCGGAGCCTTCGAATACCAGGGCCAGAAATGCTCTGCCGCTTCGAGGGCCTACATCCCTTCAAATATTGCTGCCCAGGTAAAGAAAAAGCTTGTGGCGGAAATACGATCTATGAAAATGGGCAGTGTAGAAGATTTTACCTGCTTTATAAATGCGGTGATCGATGAAACAAGCTTTGATAAGCTTGAAGGCTATATTAAGCGGGTTAAGAAAGATAAGGGCGCCAGGATACTGGTAGGAGGGAAGTGCGATAAAACAGCCGGGTATTTTATCGAGCCGACTGTTATCGAATCGACCGACCCGCGTTACGTTACTATGTGTGATGAACTTTTTGGCCCTGTGCTGACCATCTATGTCTATGATGAAAATAAATTTGAAGAAACCATCAAATTAGTTGATTCAACATCCCCTTATGCTCTTACAGGATCCGTGCTGGCGCAGGATAGATATGCAGTTGAAATCGCAACAAAAAAATTAGCCAACAGTGCAGGTAATTTTTATATTAATGATAAGCCTACGGGTGCGGTAGTGGGCCAGCAGCCTTTTGGCGGCGCAAGAGGAAGTGGTACAAATGATAAAGCCGGGAGCATTCTTAATTTATACCGCTGGCTAAGTGCGCGTACCATTAAGGAGACCTTTAACCCGGCGGTAAATTACCGGTATCCATTTATGAGTGAAGAATAGTTCGTACTTCACGGTTAGTATCCTAAACTCTCCTAACCCCCTACATCGAACCAACCAATTAGCTTAAATTCCCAAATAAAAACCAGTCGTGAAAACCATCCTTGATAAATACCAGCTTCAAATTACCATCGAAAGACTGGCTTACCAGTTAATTGAAAATTATTCGGATCTGTCTTCTGTTGTTTTAGTCGGTTTGCAACCCCGCGGGATTTTTTTGTCAGATAAGATATTTGAGCAACTCAATAAAATAAATCCCGGTAATAGCATTCATTATGGCAAATTGGATATTACCTTTTACCGGGATGACATAAGGAATGAATTGCATCACCCGAATCAAACGGATATGTCATTTTCCATTGAAGATAAAAACGTGATATTAGTAGACGATGTATTGTACACGGGGAGAACTATTCGTGCCGCCTTAGACGCGTTGTTAGCTTTTGGCCGTCCTAAAAAAGTAGAGTTGTGTGTGTTGATCAACCGCCGGTTCAGTCGCCAGTTACCCATTCAGCCAGATTACTGTGGTAAATCGATTGACTCGATCATTTCACAGAAGGTGAGAGTGGAATGGGATAAAGAAGAAGTTATTCTTTATTAGATTATCTACTACAGCCATAAACTGAAAAAGCAGAACCCGATTTATTGGACTGCTGATTTTGCTCTTACCGGCAATTCAATTCCCGTGGCAGCCTGCCACTTACAATTCTCAACTTGTAACTCACAATTTTACCTTAGCTTTGACCTTTAATGCAACTTTCCACCAAACATCTTCTGGGCATTAAAGATTTACAACTGCGGGACATCGAACTCATTCTTTCTACAGCTACACAATTCAAAGAAGTTTTGCAAAGGCCTATTAAAAAGGTCCCATCCTTGCGTGACACCACGATTGTAAATTTATTTTATGAAAATTCAACACGCACCCGGATCTCGTTTGAACTTGCTGAAAAAAGGCTCAGTGCCGATACGCTGAATTTTACAGCCTCCGGTTCCTCCGTATCCAAAGGCGAGACACTGCTGGATACAGTCAATAACATCTTATCAATGAAGGTTGACATGGTGGTAATGAGACACAATGCCAGTGGTGCCCCTCATTTTTTGGCCAAACATATTCCAGCCGCCATTATTAATGCCGGAGATGGAATTAATGAACACCCGACACAGGCGTTATTGGATGCGTTTTCTATAAAGGAAAAGTGCGGTTCCATTGAAGGCAAAAAAGTTGTTTTGATTGGTGACATCATGCATTCGAGGGTCGCCTTAAGTAATATTTATTTGTTGAAAAAGGCCGGTGCAGAAGTTATGGTTGCCGGGCCGCCTACCCTTATTCCAAAATATATTAGCAAGGCATTTGATATACAGGTTGAATATAACCTGAAAAAAGCATTGCGATGGTGTGATGTGGCAAATATATTGCGCATACAACTTGAAAGGCAGAACCAGGTTTTGTTTTCTTCACTTAGGGAATACAACCTGGCGTATGGTGTTAGCAAGAAAATATTAGACAGCCTCGGTAAGGAAATAGTGATCCTGCATCCCGGCCCCATAAACAGGGGAGTGGAAATAGACAGCGATGCCGCTGACTCAAAACAATCTATTATTTTGCAGCAGGTTGAAAATGGGGTGGCTGTGCGAATGGCGGTTTTATATCTACTCAGCAACAAGCAAAATTTTAATAAGTAAGGGGCATTCTCTCAGCAACAAATTATTTACAACATGGATAAAATTTGTTTATTCCCGGGAACTTTCGATCCTGTAACATTAGGCCATACCGATATTATTGGCAGGGCACTTCCATTATTTGATAAACTGGTAATTGGTATTGGACGCAATAGTAATAAAACGGCAATGTTTTCTGAAGACCAACGACTTGGATGGTTAAGGGAAATTTATAAGTATGAGCCAAAAATCCAGGTGCTTGCGTATGATGGCCTCACCGTTAGTTGCTGCCGGCTGGTGGGCGCTAATTTTATTCTAAGGGGAATAAGGTATGTAAATGATTTCGAGTATGAAAAAGCTATTGCTGATATGAATCGCAGCCTGGCAGGAAATGTTGAAACTATTTTTTTAACCTGTCTTCCAAAATTCACATCTGTTGCGAGTACACTTGTGCGTGATGTAATTCGCAATAAGGGGGATGTTTCTCAATTTCTTCCCGATGCAGTAAAAAAATCGATCCAATAAAATGTCAATCTGGTTTAATAAATCGATCGTGTTGCCTGGCCTCAGGGATTTTACAAAGGACACCATGGCGGATTTTCTTGGTTTGGAATGGACAAATATGGGAGACGATTTTTTGGAGATTTCAATGCCGGTAAATGAAAAAACAAAACAGCCTTACGGTATATTGCACGGCGGGGCTTCCTGTGTGCTTGCAGAAACTCTTGGCAGCGTAGCATCCGCCCTGGTTATTGATATGGATAAATTTTATTGTGTGGGCCTTGAGATAAATGCCAATCATATCAGGAGCGCGACCGAAGGGCTGGTTACCGGTAAATGCACTCCACTTCATCTTGGCAGGCTTACCCACGTATGGGATATAAAGATCTATGACAAGAATAGCAAGTTGATTTGTGTGAGCCGCCTGACTGTTGCGATTTTGCCAAAGAAATAGCATGTATTACCTGGAAACTTCAGGCTTTTTTCAACAGGGATACAATTGAGGGAAAGGTATTGTCAAGATATTTTGAAAGGTCTGTTTTTTTCACCCAGCGGATGTCAGTAATATCCTCTTCAGCCTGGGGAATTAATATTTCGTCAGCTTTGGCCTGCATCGCATACCAGTGCGACTCTTTTAAGATGTGCTTACCAAATTCTACATAAGTATGATAGGTGGTATCGATTTGCTTACCCGCTTTTATTTTTGTAAGGCCCGTTTCTTCTTTTACTTCTCTCCAGGCGCACTCCGGCAAAGTTTCATTTTCATCGAGCTTGCCTTTTGGAAGGTCCCATTTCCCACGCCTGAAGATTAACAGGATTTCTCCTTCATTATTTTTCACAAGTCCACCACAGGCTATTACCAGTTTAAAATGTTTGAAAAATTCTTTTTGCAGCTTTTTGAAATCTTCATTTAAAATGATGCCTGCGTGAAACTGTGGTTTATCTATTTCGTGCAATAATGAATTTATTGCTGCCCGCGACAATTCGTCTATATAAACGGCATCGGGATGGTGTCTTATTTCATCTATTTCCGGATTCAGCTTATCGCACAGAAAAACCGGCTTATCACCAAAGTAAATAGTAATGTAGCTCATACGTGTTCATTATCTTCGCAGCATGGAGAATAAAAAAGCCGTTGCTGAAAAGCTGTTACAAAATAATGCAATAAAATTAAGTGTAAACAAACCTTTTACGTGGGCAAGTGGCTGGAAAAGCCCCATTTACTGTGATAACCGGAAAATTCTTTCCTATCCTTACGCGAGGGATTTCATAAAATCTGAAATGTGTAACCTTATTTTTCAATTGTACCCTAATGTTGAAATGCTTGCAGGTGTGGCCACAGCGGGAATTGCATGGGGGGCTATGGTAGCCGACCAGTTAAAGCTGCCATTTATATATGTAAGGCCAAAGGCAAAAGAGCACGGCCTGGGTAACCAGATAGAAGGCTATTATGAAGAAGGAAAGAAGGTGGTGGTGGTAGAGGACCTGATTTCTACGGGCAGGAGCAGCCTGCTCGTCGTTGATGTTTTGAAAAATGCAGGGATAGAGGTCGAAGGGTTGGTTTCAATCTTTGATTATGGTTTTAAAGAAGCCGTTGATTCATTTAAAAATGCCAATACCAGGCATCAATCCCTTACTGACTATGACGCATTGGTAAAAATAGCCGTTGAAAAGAATATTGTTTCAGAAGGAGATCTAAATACCTTGTTAAACTGGCGTGCTGATCCGGCAAATTGGAACGCAAAGTCCTAAATTCGTAAAAAATGCACTATGAAAGCTTTTATACTCGGCGCCCTCCTTATAGCCACAATTTCTTACGCTTCTTTTGGCCAGCAAAAGGCTGTGTTGAAAGCCGTTATTAAAACTCCGGGTGTTCAATGTGAGGCTTGTAAAACAAGGATAGAAAATCACCTTGCCCACGAGGATGGTATCGCATCCGTAAAAGCCGATTGGAGAAAACATACGGTAACTGTTGCGTGGATCACAGACCGTACCAATATTGAAAATATCAAAACCGCTATCGCCAATATGGGGTATGATGCCGATGACGTAACCGCCGAACCGGATGCCTATAAACAATTACCTGTTACCTGCCAGCATATTTCTAAAGAAAAGGCCCCCATTAAATAAGTATCATTCTCACTTTAAAACATTGAAAAGGTTTGTTTGCTCTCATAATTTACGGGCAAGCTCATAAATACGTTGGCCTTGCCAATTTTCAATTTACCCGTTAATTTCACAAGGACTTCCTTACCTGTAAGCGTGCTCCATGCATTTTTAAAAATATTTTGCATATCGACTTCAAATTTTATCGGGAGCAGAAAAGTATCTTTCCGCGGTATGCGTATGAGGGTGTCGAAGGAACTGTGGCCAAGTAGGCTGCCATCAATAAAAATATCCAGGTCACTATTTTTTAACAGCATACCATAGTTATTTGGATTGTAATACTGCAGGTCGAGCTTAATAGTGGAGCTGTTAAAGCCTAATTTCTGTATAGAAAAGTTATGATAAGTTTGATATTCCAGGGCTTTCGGTGCCGCACAGGAGGCAATTATAAATAGCAGTATTAAGTATCTAATTCCAGTCTTTCCCATTGGTAGTTTGAATTAACTAATCATTTAAATAGTTTGTATGCAGATACAAATTAAGCCAAGAAGCACGTGGATGGGCATCAATTTCTTTTTTTTTGAAAATATTACATAAAATCAGGGCTATGGGAGTGGTATCCTGTAAAAATTAAGCCCGTTTTCCGCAGACTGTACGGTTGTAAAATCATTTTCAAACTGTTTAGCGCATAGATTTCCACCTAAAATCACGCGAATATTTAAAAATTGGATCATTTACCCCCCCCCATCCCAGGCTAATTCTCTTTGGGTGCTTTGATATCTTAGTGCATTTCCAACCCGACAAGCTGCAGGCATTTGCTATTTGTTCAATCCAACTTTGTACCCGGGCAAGCTTGTTATGAACCTGCTTATTCTTGTTGAATGCCGGGAAATTAGAAAACTTAAATAGCTACCTCGATTTTCCGAAATGCATCTTTTTGAAACAAAGCCCCAGAATATTGACCCAGTCATTCCTGAATTTTTGCATCTGTTTTTTTGAAACGTAAATATTTAAAGACAACCAAATTTTCACACAGCGATCAAAAATCAACTTGATTGGCCAAAAATTTTTTATAAAAGCAGGGTCGGGTGCAGGGTGGAAATTTTCATTTTACCTGGTGAAAATGAAATTTCCAAATGTTAAAGGCGTTGTATGAGGGGGTCAAATTTTTCAAAAATGTCCTGGATCATCAATGATTCATCATGACATTCCGGCGTAGAGTAGGAGCCCAAGGCATCTTTTTTTCTGGGTATCGAAACGCCCCTATTTTAAATGACGGTCGGCATAGCGCCTCCCTTTTGCTACTAAGTCCATTAGTATTTTGGATCTTTTGCGATCAAAATAATATGGAGAAGTCCTACTAATATTTGTAGTGTAATTTTTAGTATATAAATGTATTATTAATAATATCTTACAGTATATAATTGAACTTTAAAATTAGTATTATTTGATCTAATATTACGGGAAAAGTACTATATTTTAACTATCGAAGAAACTTATGCCAAATCGACATAATG
>JBDTLZ010000312.1:0-4778 GCA_039934515.1 Ginsengibacter sp. | reverse complement strand
TTGCCCATTTCTGCTGAACCTCCATCCAGGTTTGCTTCCAGTTGCCCGGGTATTTTTTATGCCATTCAATTACGTCGTGGATGCATTGATAAAATTCACTTTGGGCCGGTACGGTCTCCAGTGCCTTAGTCACCACATACCCGATATCTTTTGATGTAAATGCAAGAGCGTACATTGCGCCAACATATATACCGCCATACCAACCATCACCATAGTTCATGATGTGCCCTATTTTATCACTGATCGCCGAGGCTGTATTAGGCATTGCCGGGCTCATAAGGCCTGCGAAATCACTTTCTATCTGGTAGTCTATACAATCTGCATGTGGGTTGTTTTGCCATGAACCGCTTTCAGGCGCTTTAATGCCATTAAGAATATTATACCGGCCAGCCTGGTTAGCATGCCATAGCATATAACCGGCATGGGCAAACGCGTTTGCAAAGGAATCAACGGGTGCATCTAATCCATATTTTTCAAATACATCCACGAAGGTCAGGTCCATATAGAGATCATCATAAAGTCCGGCATTTTCCAGCATGTTTTTTTTTACTAAACTATCGTTCCACCTTAGGGGTTGGTAATCGCCAATAAATGTTCCCTGGAACTGGAACTCGTACGGGCCGCCAAAAGTAACTCCAATAGTTTGCCCTGCCCATCCACCTTTGATCTTATCTTTCAAGGCATTACTTGAAATGGTAAATGTTTTTTGCGCTAACGCGGTATAAATAGCAAAACATAACAACGCTGATACCCATATTTTTTTCATGTACCTGTTTTTTTGTAATTATTTGGATAGTATAATGAATTCTCAATAGCAAGCTGGCTCACCTTACAATAAATTTTCTCCTACTTTTGAAGATGACCGTTTTCTCGTCTCTTAGGGCTTCTTTCCAGGCTGATGCATCATCAGATCTTCAATTACCTTTCCAATTTCCTCGGGTGTCTGTTTAAAAGTCAGGTAGGTTAATTTTTCACCTGGAATCAAAACATTTTTGCCGTCAGCTTTTATTTCAAAATTTAATTTCCGGGAATTAAAGTACGGCTCCATGCCACGTACCGCAACCAGGACGGCAGTTTCATCCCAACTGTTGCGGCCAACCGTGTTGCTGTCCCTGGCGAGGGCAATTTGGAAGGCGTCTTTAACAGGGCTGTTGCGTATCGATTCATTATGTGTGAGCCGGATCCCGGTAAGTATTTTTGCTCCTATTTCAAGACCGCTTATCGTAATGGGTGTCGGCCACTCTGCAAATACTTTTTGAGAAGCTGCAGCATCAACCAATACATTATATTCATAGCCGCTGGTACTATCTTTATTCAAGCTGGCGGCCATCGAGACCAGCAGCTTTATTTTTTTTATGACGAGTTCTCTGCCAGTAAGTGGTGAAAATTCATCAGGGGTTGAATTTAATAAACCTGCCAAATTGGTGAAGAAACCAACGGTCACAACAGTGACACTTTTGTCAGGTTGTTCTCACAATATTTTCCTATACAATTTTACCGCTTCCATGGCTTCACTATTGGATTTGAGTGCATGATCATATCTTACAACAATTGCTTCTGCCCATTGTTGCGGGCAAAGCTTGTTGGGTGATGCTTTTTTTGTTACGCCAATTGGGATGCCCGGCCTTTTAAAATAGGTATTGAGCACACT
Organism: Ginsengibacter sp.; assembly: GCA_039934515.1. Lineage (GTDB taxonomy): Bacteria > Bacteroidota > Bacteroidia > Chitinophagales > Chitinophagaceae > Ginsengibacter. The sequence goes on along the minus strand of JBDTLZ010000312.1, from coordinate 3,127 downwards.
TAAGGTAGGTCCCGTTGTTTCGAATGCATTTGAAGAAATGGTCGCAAGAATGGTGGCTTCTCCATTGTCCCCGAAGGCATGAAGCAACGCCATGGCACCCACATCATCATAGTCGGGACCAATATCTGTATCAAAGATAATGGGCACACTTTTTTTCTGTGGTATGCATGAAAGAGTACCGGTAAAAAAAAATAAAAGGATCAGTAATTTTTTCATTCAATGGAATTTGGCATATTAATTATTGATATAAGATACCGTTACAATTTGAGTATTGATGGATGCTCCTCACAATTCGGTTCTATAGGGTGCTGATGCCTGTGCTCCCATCCGGGTAACAGAAATGGCAGCAGCCTTGCACGCAAACTTCACAGCCTCCAGCATAGGTTTATTCTCTGATAGTGCCACGGCCAGCGCACCGTTAAATACATCACCGGCAGCAGTTGTATCTATTGCATTCACAACTGGGGCATGAACAAGCGAACACTCATCTTCATGCAATACCAATGCGCCTTTGGCACCTAAAGTTATTATGACAGTCGCAATACCTTTTGCATGCAGGTATCGTGCTGCTTCTTCAGCAGAAGCTTCATCTGTGACTTTTATACCAGCGAGCATAGACGCTTCCGTTTCGTTTGGAGTGATGATAGAAAGGCGGCTAAGCAACTCATCACTAAGGGCGCATACCGGGGCAGGATTTAAGATAACTGGTGTATTAAAGCTCGCAGCAACGGAAACAGCATAAGCCACCGTTTCAACCGGAATTTCTAATTGCATTAACAGTACACCTGCTTTTTCTATACAGCCGGAAACTGGTATAAGGTCCTCTGCCGTCAAATATAAATTAGCACCAGGGGCCACCACTATGCAATTCTCTGCGTGATCATCCACTGTAATTAAAGCAACACCGGAAGGGTGGTTATGGTCCTCAAAAATAAGTGTGGTATCAATACCTTCCTTATTGAATAATTCAACTGATTGTTTCCCAAAAATATCATCACCGGTTTTGCAGATAAAAGTCACGGCTCCGCCAAGCCTTGCTGCGGCTACCGCCTGGTTAGCGCCTTTGCCGCCCGCATTCATTAAAAATGTTCCTCCTAAAATAGTTTCTCCCGGCACCGGCAGGTGGGGAGCCTTTATAACCATATCGGTATTGGAGCTTCCTATAACAAGTATCGAAGGATTCATATAAAACTGATCGGTTACTAGTTGATGATTGAAAGTTTAGGGTGGAGGTCAAAGGCCGGCATCAGCTCTTAGCAATAAACAATTACCCAAGATAATGAATTTTCAATAGCACGTGAGATTCGTCAATCTGGTTTCGCAGATAAAATATTTATAGAAACAACCTGTCGTACGCAACGAGCTGGTCGTTTATCTCCCGGAACAATAATCTGGAAGGGGCCCGTACCCGGTGGTAATGGTTTGCCATCCGACCTGTCTGCAGGGATGATAACCAAAGTAATATTACCAGTTGACCTGCAATTTTACGATACCGTATAATTACCAATAAATTCTTATGCAGTTTTAATTTGACTTACTTTTGGATCACATTCTGTTGTCAAAAATAGATTTTGTTACCATCAACAAAGTGATTTTAATTTCAATATTAATGTATATGTACATGTATAGATTGGATTGATTATATTGATATTTTTCAGTTTATGACTGTTTAATGTACATAAGTCCATTCAATTTTTTTCATCTAAGTGTAATAGTTAAAATGAAAATGTAAATTACATTGGCACGAGTATTGCAAAAAAAGGATGAATAAAAAATATTAAATTCTGTTTAAACTAATAATGATTTTTTTATTCTAAATATTATAAGGGGATTATTTAAACAGTCCACAAAATGTGGAGCTCTTTCATCGATTTGAATCGCGTGTTATATTTGACAGCCTCTTCCTGATTACAGGTTTTTATACAACTTTGCGTTGTGGAGGGTCGACCGGTTACAATTACTGAAACATAAGAAAATAATATCAAAACAATTTTAATTCAAATCCTGGTTTTGTGTTTATATTGAAATGCATATACAATGACAATTGGCTTTACTCAAAAACATATTGAAGAATTACCTATTGACGATCTAACTGCGGAGCAATTTTTAAGTATTGCAATCGAAACTTGTAAATTGATGGGATGGTCCCTGAGCAACGTAAATGAAACTGGCTTTATTGCATACACAAACAATGGGATCTTTACATGGAATGCAGAAATAAGGCTTAAAATCACTAATACTGTAGCGAACCTCCGGAGTCAATCGAGGGGAAATGAGATCATAGAATTTGGGAAAAATAAGGCAAACCTACAGAGTTTCATTTCAGCATTCTACGACCTGAAAAAATCATTGACGCCGGAAGAGCTTACAATCAAATATAAAAATTTGCAATTAAAATTTGCATAGCTCACTTTTTCAGCCTTCTTTTTTAATTAATCGTAAAACTTAACTGGTGGCCCAAAAGGCTTGTAAACTGAAACTGATACGACAACAGCGCATACTGCATCCCGGCGTTCCTGAATTTATGGCTTGAATCTTTCCAGGACATCAATAGCTTTTGTATAATTTTGCAACAACGCAGGTAGCCTGTCAACAGCCCGGCCATGGTAGTTGTCACGGACCAGGATTAAAGTGGTGCAGTTATCTGCAGCATCGGGTTCAAACGTGTTTCTGAATATTTAGCTTGTGTAGTTCAAGGATCGTGGTTTTCCCATATTCGCTTTCGTGGTACATAAGGTCCAACTCATGGCCCTACTTTCCACGCGGGTCCTTTCCAGGCTGAGCGTGAAATATCTATAAACAGGTACCTCATCTTCCACCACTAGCAGGCCTGTATTAACCCTTATTTCGAGATCGGTCAGGGCATGCTTGTCCTTGAACGCTGCGAATCGAAACATTACTACTGTACCTTGCTTGTTGGGTCTAAACAATGCATGTTCACTGAATACGAGGTAACTCCCCGGTTTTGAAAACCGCCCATAAATGAGACCAGTGGCTATAGCAAAAGAAAGAAAGCCCGTTAAAGCTTCGATCGCCGCGATAATATTGATGCCATCGCCCACAGGGGTTACAAGCCATACCCGGCAGTAGTAAAAGTTTAGGTGCTAAAATAAAAGACCGCTCCCGC
>JBDTLZ010000311.1:0-18338 GCA_039934515.1 Ginsengibacter sp. | reverse complement strand
CCGCAAGGCCATCGCCTTCGGGGCCCTTCGCTGAATCCTTCTTACAAGCAGGCGGCATTCTTTATCTGCATTCTCAGTAACCGAACAGGTATTGATTACATACACGTCGGCTACTTCGGTAAAACCCTTTTTTACAAAGCCATCATTCTGTAGCATCCTTTCGATAGCTGATGTTTCAGAATAATTAAGTTTACAACCCAGGGTATGTAAGGCAACTGATTTACTTACTGGCATATGATACAAAAATAATGATCCCGGCTAAAATTGCTTTCAATTTTATCGAAAAAAAACATTTCCGGCGTTTTGCAGAATGGTTTCCAATTGCCTGGTTACAGGTAGCTGCCACCGGCTCTTATTTTACCGGGATAATAGTAGCTTGTCGGGCAGTTAATTTCCATCCATCCGTAGTTTTCATCCAAATATTTGTAAACCTCCGGGTAACAATTTTGCCCGCATTTGCCGTTATTCCTTTAGGGCCGACAATTTCTTTGCCCATAACAATCGCTAAATTTTCAACAAAAGCATATTTTCAATTACTCTTTCCAGGGATGAATAGTCAATTTTACCGGATCTTATCCGCTGCGTTATCTTATCAAATGTTATGATAGTATTTTCGGGGTTATGTACAACAACATGTGGCGACAATAACTTCAATAATGTTGCCGTATCGCCCTTCAATATCGCCTCTCTTTCGTCATTTTCAATGGCTCTTATCGCAACGTCGTCTGGTTGCTGCGCAAATGATAATTGAGAAGTTAATACAAAAAATGCGCTTAAAGCAAGGAGTCGCATCTTTTTCATTGCAGAGGATTGAAATATTTTTAAATAGTTACCTGGAAGAGGTTGTAAGTAACGCCCAATATAACAAATCTATTTTATTAGTGATTGCAGGAATGACAATTATTGTATTTCTTTTTTCCGGATCTATCCGATCTGCATACGTTTAACCCCGACCTTTGAACCCTGGTACTTTGCGAACTATATTTGAAATATGAAAGGAAAGTATGCAAAGCTTATTGGAATAATTGTACTTGCGATACTGGCAATAATTATTGGGAAGGACAGGTCTTCCAAAACTTCCGCCGGGGAAGAATTATTCAGGGACACGCAGCACCTTATTTTAACAAAACATGTAAAGTGTCGTATGGACTGCCGGCACATCACCGAACAGGAAATAAAAGAGGTCATTCATGATGGTACGGTCAATGCTGCTAAAAGCGGCCTTGGTGCCAGGGGCGATCCGTCGTATGCCCTTGAGGGCTTCAGCAGTGAGCACCAGCATATACGGGTAGTGGTCGCACCGGAAAATGACGGACTGGTAGTTATCACCTGTATCGACCTTGACCGCGAATGGCCTTGTAATTGTTACTGAATTCGCATATAGTTTCAATCATTTGTATGTAATTTGCATATTCAAGTACCGGGATAGATAGATGAAGATAAAATCATTTTTGGCAAAACCCTTTGCCACCTACATATACAAGCAAATACGAAAATCTATTGTAACTGCCGTAGCAGACCAGGAAAATATATTTCAGTCTCTTTTAAAGACGGGTTTGAAGACCGAATTTGGAAAAGAGCATTCGTTTGATAAGATCAAAAATCATAACGATTTTGTAAAAAATGTTCCGGTAAGAGAGTACGAAGACTTCAAAATATACATTGAAAAAATAAAGCAAGGCAGGCACAATGTATTGTGGAAAGGCGTTCCTATTTATTTTGCCAAAACCAGTGGGACTACCAGTGGCATAAAGTATATTCCAATTACCAAGGATTCTGTTGACAATCATATCAATACTGCCAGGAACGCGCTTCTTTGTTATATGGCCCAAAGTGGTAATACCCAGTTTGCCAATGGTAAAATGATTTTTTTAAGCGGCTCTCCGGAACTGGAAAGGATAGGTGGTATACCAACAGGCCGCCTGAGTGGCATTGTCAATCACCATATCCCAAAATATTTGCGGTCAAATCAGTTACCGTCATTTGAAACAAATTGTATTGACGATTGGGAAGAAAAGCTGGCAAAAATTGTCGAAGAAACCATTGATGAAAAAATGACCCTGGTGAGTGGGATCCCACCATGGATCCAGATGTATTTTGACGCACTTTCAAAAAAGACCGGCAAAAAAATAAAAGATATTTTCCCTGACTTCAGTGTGATGGTCCAGGGAGGTGTGAACTTTGAACCTTATAAAGCGAAGCTTTTTGAAACCATAGGTAAAACCATTGATACGATTGAATTGTTCCCTGCGAGTGAAGGTTTTTTTGCTTTCCAGGATACAAGGAAAGAGGAAGGAATGCTACTTAATACTGATAGCGGGATCTTCTTTGAATTTATTCCAGCCGCCGAGATCTTTAACGAAAATCCTTCGAGACTTACTTTAAAAGATGTGCACCTCAATGAAAATTATGTTTTAATAATCAGTAATAATGCAGGTTTATGGGCATACAATATTGGTGATACAATAAAGTTTGTCTCAGTCAATCCTTATCGTATCGTCGTCACTGGCAGGATAAAGCATTTTATATCTGCTTTTGGAGAACACGTAATAGGGGAAGAGGTTGAGGAAGCCTTAATGAAAGCCGCCAATGCCGAAAATGTAAATATTACCGAATTCACAGTTGCTCCTAAAATTTCCCGGGATGGTGAAATGAGTTGTCATGAATGGTATGTTGAATTTGAAAATCTCCCTCATAATATGAGGCAGTTTGAGAAAACGGTTGATGACAACCTTCGTAAGAAAAATATATACTATGATGACCTTATAAAAGGAAATATTCTCCATCCGCTGAAAATTTTTAGCGTTCAAAAGAATGGTTTTATCAATTATATGAAAAGTGTTGGTAAGTTGGGCGGGCAGAATAAAGTACCACGATTGAGTAATGACCGGGAGATTGCGGAAGCATTACAACCCTGGCTGAAGCGGGTGCCAGTCGAAGCAATAACAAATAATTAGGAAGTAATTGGTTGATTATTTGTAAAAAAAATTACATTTGCACTGTCTTTATTAAATATATACAAGGTGACTAATCTTTTTTCTACATATATTTCATTTGTTACGGCCTATCCATTGGCTGAACATATGATGCCTGTAAATTTTCTCCGACCTGGATGCTGATAGGCCGAGCAGTTGAATCCGCCCCTATCAGTGAATAAATTTCCGCTCACCACATAGATTCATCTTAAATTAACGCTAATTGGAACAATCAAATATAATTGTTCGTATTGCAACCTCCGCCGACACCATTTATGCAGCTACCATCACCGCCGAGATGGAATCGTCTGCCCAGGTAAGGGGCACCGGAATTGCAAAGCGATCTTCAGAATATATTATTAAAAAAATCGAGGAAGGTAAGGCCGTAATTGCGCTTACAGCAGGTAATGTGTGGGTAGGCTTTTGCTATATTGAGGCGTGGGGGCATGAAAAATTTGTGGCCAACAGCGGTCTTATTGTTGCACCGGCATTCCGAAAAACAGGGATTGCCAAGAATATTAAGCGAAAGATTTTTGAATTATCACGGGTTAAATATCCTGAAGCAAAAATATTTGGCCTCACAACAGGCCTGGCCGTTATGAAGATCAATAGTGATTTGGGATATGAACCTGTAACCTATTCTGAGCTTACTGACGATGAAAATTTTTGGGCTGGCTGTAAAAGTTGTGTGAATTACGATATCCTCATGAGCAAGGAAAGAAAAAATTGTATGTGCACCGCAATGTTGTATGACCCTGCAGATCATTATGAACCTGAAGAGACGGCAGCAGATTTTAAAAAACATTCAAAGCAGTATGAAAGGTTCATGAGGTTAAAACAAAGCAAGCTCCTCAAATTTTTACTCGGTAAGAAAGGAGATAAACAAAAATCATTTTTTTCCTTTTTAAACGTTTTCTTCAACCTGTAAACTCGTATAAGTAATGAGCAAAAAAGTAGTGCTTGGATTTAGTGGAGGGCTCGATACTTCATATTGTGTAAAATATTTTAAAGATGAAATGGAGTATGAGGTACACAGCATCATTGTAAATACTGGAGGTTTTACGGAGAAAGAGCTGGGAGAAATTGAAAAACACGCATACACACTAGGCGTTACCACCCATACTACTGTTGATGCCACTAAAAGCTATTACGACACCATTATCAAATTCCTTATTTATGGGAATGTTCTGAAAAATAATACTTACCCGTTGAGTGTAAGCGCTGAAAGACTTTCCCAGGCTTTGAATATTGCAAAACATGTAAAAAAAACAGGCGCAGATGCCGTAGCACATGGCAGCACAGGCGCAGGCAATGACCAGGTGCGCTTTGATATGATTTTTCACATTATGATCCCTGGAGTGGAGATCATTACTCCTATCCGCGATATGCAATTATCCAGGCAGCAGGAGATTGATTATCTCCGCTCAAAAAATGTGGAAATGAATTTTGAGAAATCGGCCTACTCAATTAATAAAGGGCTTTGGGGAACCAGCGTTGGTGGTAAGGAAACACTGTCTTCCAATGGAATGATCCCTGAGGAGGCGTGGCCCACCCAGCTTACCAACCATTTTCCCCAAACGGTAAAATTGCATTTTGACGACGGCAATCTTCATGAAATTAACGATCAGAAATTCGGACACCCTGTTGAAGCAATCCAATACCTGCAAACCCTGGCAGGAGCCTACGCCATTGGCCGTGATGTTCATGTAGGCGATACGATTATTGGCATAAAGGGGCGGGTAGGATTTGAGGCCGCAGCGCCTATGGTGATCATCAAAGCGCACCATGCACTTGAGAAGCATGTGCTTACCAAATGGCAATTGACCATCAAAAATCAACTCTCAGAGTTTTATGGCAACTGGCTCCACGAAGGCCAGGTGCTTGACCCGGTAATGCGTGACATCGAAGCATTTTTTCAATCATCGCAACAGCAGGTTACCGGCGACGTTTTTGTACAGTTGATGCCCTACCGCTTCCAGGTCACGGGTATTGAGTCGCCTTATGATCTTATGAGCAGTAAATTTGGCAAATATGGGGAGATGAACACTGGCTGGACTGGTAATGATGTGAGGGGATTCAGTAAAATTTTTGGCAACCAGGCCGCGATTTTTCATTCAATAAAAAATACTGCCGATGGCGAATAAAATCAGGACAGGTATTGTAGGTGGCGCAGGATATACCGGCGGTGAGCTGATAAGGCTTCTTGTAAATCATTCGGCTGCTGATTTGATTTTTGCACACAGTAAAAGCCATGCAGGTAAAGATGTCCATTCTGTACATCATGACCTGGCAGGCGAAACGGAAATTCAATTTTCAGCGGAAACCAGTGATGACATTGATGTGCTGTTTTTATGTGTAGGGCATGGGGATTCAATAAAATTCCTGCAGGAAAATGAGGTACCACAGCATATCAGGATTATTTCACTTTCAGAAGATTTCAGGCTAAAGGCCAATGCTGTTTTTCAAAACAGGAAATTTGTGTATGGCCTTCCCGAACTGAACAGGGAACATATCAGTAATGCGGAAAATATCGCAAACCCCGGCTGCTTCGCATCAGCTATTGAACTTGGCCTTCTTCCACTCGCCAAAATGAATGTATTGGGAGATGTTTACACCACCGGGATCACCGGTTCTACCGGTGCCGGGCAAACGCTTTCTGTAACGTCACATTTCTCATGGCGGCAGAACAATGTGCAGGCATATAAATCACTTACACACCAGCATCTAAAAGAAATTAATGAATCGCTGCAGTCACTATCCGGGCAGGCAGCCTCGGTTCATTTTGTGCCATGGCGGGGAGATTTTACCAGGGGGATTTTTGTGACTTCACAATTAAAGTATGCCGGCGACCTTAATGAGATACAGGATGCTTTTCATGATTTTTACAACGGGCATCCCTTTGTAAAAGTGAGCAGGGAATCCATATTTTTGAAACAGGCTGTTAATACCAATAATTGTTTTATTCATATAGAGAAAGAAGGGGATAACCTCGTCGTGCATTCTGTATTGGATAATCTGTTAAAAGGAGCGAGTGGACAAGCGGTTCAGAATATGAATCTTATGTTTGGTATTGATGAGACTACAGGGTTAAAATTAAAAGCGAATTATTTTTGACTTTTAAAAGTTTTGGTTCAGGAACTGAAAAGACAATTACCAGGCACTTTAAAAGTTTGCAACACAATAAAATATTTCTGATGAAACTTTTTGATGTTTACCCGGTCAATGATATTAATATCGTAAAAGCGCAAGGCTCAAATCTATGGGATGACAAGGGCATCGAATACCTTGATATGTATGGTGGGCATGCTGTCATAAGTATCGGGCATACACATCCACATTGGGTTTCGCGAATAGAACAACAATTGGAGCAAATTGCTTTCTATTCCAATTCCATAAAAATTCCCATTCAACAGGTTCTGGCAGAAAAGCTGGGTTCTGTTTCAGGTAAAAGCGATTACCAGTTGTTTCTTTGTAATTCCGGGGCAGAAGCAAATGAAAATGCGCTTAAGCTGGCTTCATTTCATAATGGCCGGAAAAAAATAGTCTCTTTTACAAAAGCCTTTCACGGGCGCACGTCTCTTGCAGTTGCTGTAACGGATAACCCTTCGATAGTGGCTCCTGTAAATAAAACCGGCAACGTGGTATTTCTTCCTTTTAATGATGAAGCGGCACTGACGGATTATTTCATAAAAGCAGGCGATGAAATATGCGCTGTCATTATTGAAGGCATACAGGGCGTTGGGGGCATTAATGTCGCGACAGAATCATTTCTGCAGCTTATCCGGAAATTGTGCGATGAATATGGCACCGTTTTTATCGCTGATTCGGTGCAATGCGGCTATGGGCGCACCGGTAAGTTTTATTCCCATGATTTTGCAGGTGTCGCTGCGGATATCTATACAATGGCCAAAGGAATGGGCAACGGTTTTCCGGTTGCGGGTATCTCAATCGCTCCATCGATCCAGCCGAAACACTTTATGCTGGGCACCACTTTTGGCGGCAACCACCTTGCCTGTGCGGCAGCTCTCGCGGTATTAGAAATAATTGAAAGTGAAAATTTAATAGATAACGCAAAGGTCACGGGCGAATATCTCATAGCAGCATTAAAGAAAAATACCGAATTGAAAAACATTCGTGGTAAAGGACTGATGATAGGGTTTGATGTTCCACCGGAGTTAAAAGAGTTGAAAAAAAACCTGCTGACCAAACATCATATTTTTACCGGTGAGGCAAAACCCAATGTGATAAGGTTACTTCCTTCTCTTGCATTAAAGGCCGGTGATGCCGATAAATTTTTAAATGCATTGCGTGCAGAAATCGCAGCCCTTACCAGGCAACCGGTAAGTGCAGGGGCATGATAAGATCTTGCAGGCCGGGCAACAAAAAGAATAAAGTAATAAATTAATAGCCAATACCCACAATTCTTCTTACCCTCAAGCGTAACAAAAAATTGAAAAAATTTCTATCAGTAAAAGACGCAGGAAATATTGAAGTCCTTACAAGATCTGCAATTGACTTTAGAAAGGACCCCCTTTCCAAACAAGACCTGGGCAAGGGCAAGCGCATAGGTTTGTTATTTTTAAATCCCAGTATGCGTACCAGGCTGAGTACGCAAATTGCTGCCCAGAATCTCGGTATGGAAGCAATAGTGTTCAATGTTTCGCAAGATGGTTGGTCGCTGGAATTTGAGGATGGAGCGGTTATGAACGGGGTTACCGTTGAACATGTGAAAGACGCTGCACCCATCCTTGCCTGCTATTTTGATATGCTCGGTATCCGCACCTTTCCATTACTTAAAAACCGTGATGACGATTACAGCGAGTATGTAATGAACCGTTTCGTAAAATATGCCAGTATACCGGTGGTGAGCCTTGAAAGCGCAACAGTCCATCCACTGCAAAGTCTCACAGATATTATTACAATTAAAGATCATTTACCGATAAAAAATAAAACAAAGCCCAAAATTGTATTGACCTGGGCGCCTCATGTAAAGCCGCTGCCGCAATGTGTTGCCAATAGTTTTAGTGAATGGATAAATGCATGGGGAAGCAGCGATTTTACTATTGTGCACCCCGAAGGATATGACCTCGATGAACGGTTTACCAAGGGTGCCACGATTACTAACGACCAGGCACAAGCGCTGAATGATGCGGATTTTGTATATGTAAAAAACTGGAGCAGTTATAATGACTATGGTAAAATACCGGAAAATGCAGGTGGCTGGATGCTTACCGATAAAAAACTGGAACCAACCAACGAAGCAAAAATTATGCATTGCCTCCCCGTTCGCCGGAACGTAGAATTGAGTGATGAAGTGCTGGATGGTGCCAATAGTATTGTTACACAACAGGCCGCAAACCGGGTATGGGCTGCCCAGGCTGTGCTTGCGCAAATTCTGTCCGGGGAAAATGAGTGAACTGGAAACACCATACAATGATACAGGCCTACCCGATGCAAGGGAAATTCTTTACATTATCAAAACCGGTGGAAATGTTATTGATGATGAAAACAGCCTGCATTCTTTTCTCAAGGATTTTTCAACTGTTGCCCACAAAAAGGTTCTCGTGCATGGTGGGGGTAAAATTGCAACCTCCATTGGAATAAAGCTGGGCATTGAACCAAATTATATTGATGGGAGAAGGATAACCAACGATGAAACAATCGATTTGGTAACGATGGTATATGGGGGCCTCATAAATAAGAAAATTGTTGCCACATTACAATCGCTGCATTGTAATGCGTTTGGCCTCACAGGAGCGGATGCAAATGTACTGCCGGCAACGAAGCGCCCTGTAAAAACGATAGACTATGGTTGGGTTGGAGATATACAGCCTGGCGCAGTTAGTGTAGATATTTGGCAGTCATTTTTGGATAATGGGCTGGTGCCTGTCGTGGCATCGCTAACCCACGACGGCCACGGCCACATGCTCAATACAAATGCCGATACCATTGCCGCCGTTTTAGCAATAGGCCTTTGCCGCCTGTATCGTGTAAAACTGGTGTACTGTTTTGAAAAGAACGGTATATTGGAAAATATAAATGACGGAAACTCCTTCCTTCCGCAATTGGATGCAAGGACTTACAATGGCATGAAAGAAAACAAAAAATTATTTGCGGGTATTTTGCCAAAAATTGACAACGCATTTGATGCACTCAATAATGGCGTTCCTGAAGTCATCATTGGAAACTCCGGTACATTACTTCAATTGATAAATGGAGGCAGTGGCACAAAAATAATCTTTTAAAAAATAATTGTTTTTTCTTAAGACATCTCAATTGACAAAACCGGCTTATGATGGATTATACTGCCGCCGCTTTTTTAAGGTAGCAGGAGATAAAGGCACTTAATAGCTAACAACAAATGAACAGAGACGGAGAAATAAGTAATATCGATCTTTCAGGCGAATTGTTTTCTGATGCGATGGATTTATTGAAACAATTGATTGCCTGCCCTTCATTTAGTAAAGAAGAGCATGAAACTGCCGGCATAATTGAAAAATTTTTGAAGCAAAAAAATATTCCTGCAAACCGCTATCTTAATAATACCTGGTGTGTAAATAAATACTATGATCTGAAGAAAGTTACCATTCTTTTAAATTCTCATCATGATACGGTGAAGCCCAACGCGGGCTATATCCTCAACCCGTTTGTTGCGACTGAGAAAGATGGCAAATTATTTGGCCTCGGAAGTAATGATGCAGGTGGGCCGCTTGTGTCCTTAATAGTGGTGTTTGTACATTTTTATCATGCTGAAGATCTTCCGTTCAACTTAATTCTTGCAGCAACGGCGGAAGAGGAAATATCCGGTCACGATGGAATTGAAGGCCTTTTACCATTACTGCCCAAAATCGATTGCGGAATAGTTGGCGAGCCCACATTGATGAAAATGGCTGTGGCAGATAAGGGTTTGTTGGTGCTGGACTGTACTGCAATGGGTACCGCTGGTCACGCGGCAAGAAATGAAGGTGTCAATGCGATCTACAAGGCAGTACACGACATTACATGGTTTGGTAATTTTCATTTTCCGAAAGTGTCTTCTGTTCTTGGCCCTGTGCATATGGCGGTTACTTCCGTAAGCACACAAAATAAAGCGCATAATATTGTACCTTCCGTGTGCAGTTTTGTAGTGGATATAAGAGTCAATGAATTGTATACTTTTGAAGAAATACTTTCAGAAATCGCTAAAAATGTGCAATCGGGGGTAGTTCCGAGAAGCACAAGGCTGAAACCTTCATTTATTAAGAACGATCATCTTTTAGTAATTGCCGGAAATGATATGGGATTGGAATCCTATGGTTCGCCTACCTGCTCAGACAGGGCCCTTATGGATTTTCCGGCGTTAAAGATCGGGCCGGGTGATTCTGCCAGGAGCCACATGGCAGACGAATACATTTTTGTTGATGAAATAAAGGATGGAATTGAAAAATATATCCGTTTATTGGAGAACATGGTACGACAATTTAATACAATAGAAAGTATTACATAAGTATGAAGCTCTGGGAAAAAAATATTGCATCTTTAAAGGAGGTCGAAACTTTTACAGTTGGTAAAGACCGGGAACTCGATATACATCTTGCTCCTTTTGATGTATTGGGATCGTTGGCTCACATACGGATGTTGCAAACTATTAACCTGCTTACTGCCGATGAATTAAAAATATTGCAGGGTGGTCTCAGGGAGATCTATAAAGACATTGAAAACGGTACATTTTCTATGGATAAGGATGTTGAGGATATTCACTCGCAGGTGGAAATTATCCTAACCAAAAAATTTGGAGATGCCGGGAAAAAGATCCACAGCGCCCGTTCGCGTAATGACCAGGTTTTAGTTGATTTAAAATTATACCTGAGGCATGAGATCGAGCAACTGGTATATGAAACAAATACCTTTTTTGAATTACTTATTCAGCAAAGCGAAAAATACAAAGAGTACCTGCTACCGGGCTACACCCATCTTCAACTGGCAATGCCTTCGTCATTCGGTCTTTGGTTCGGCGCTTATGCGGAGAGCCTTGCCGATGATATGATCACGCTTCATGCTGCCTGGGAAATTGTGAACAAAAATCCATTGGGCTCGGCTGCCGGTTTTGGCTCATCTTTCCCTATAGATCGAAATCTTACGACTCAATTGCTTGGTTTTGAGGAGCCTAATTATAACGTGGTGTATGCACAAATGAGCCGTGGCAAAACAGAACGTATCGTTGCCCAGGCGCTTGCAAATATAGGCGCTACGTTGGCCCGGCTTAGCATGGATGCGTGTCTCTATCTCAACCAGAATTTTGGTTTTATCTCCTTTCCTGATGAGCTTACCACCGGGAGCAGTATTATGCCGCATAAGAAAAACCCGGATGTATTCGAACTCATACGCGCCTATTGTAATCGTATACAGGCATTGCCAAATGAAATAATGATGATGGGAATCAACCTTCCTTCAGGTTACCACCGTGATTTTCAATTATTAAAAGAACACATCATCCCGGCATTTCAAAATCTTCGGGCATGCATCAGTATGGCCGGGATAATGGTCAAAAATATCGAAGTAAAAAAAGGTATTCTGAAAGATGAAAAATATAAGTATTTATTTAGTGTTGAAGAAATGAACAAGCTGGTTTTGGAGGGAACGCCTTTAAGAGACGCGTATAAACAAATAGCAGCAGACATTGAAAACAATACATTTAGTTATGATTTACAGTTGAATCACACACATATAGGCTCCATAGGAAATTTGCAAAATGCTGCAATACAGCAAGTGATGAATAACATATTGTCCCGGTTCAATTTTGCAAAGGTGAATGATGCTTTACAAAAATTATTAGAGTAAATTGCCAACCTTCATCATGTGAAAATGAGTTGGAGATTTTTTTATCCTATGCGGCAAATAATGTACGAATAAATAATTATGGCTGACGACAACAAAAAGAGGATCGCAATTTTCGGCTCTACGGGTTCAATTGGTACACAGGCTTTGGAAGTAATTGACGCCAATCCCGACTTATTTGCAGTTGAAATATTGACGGCCCAAACAAATGAAAAACTACTTATTGAGCAGGCGCTTAAATACCAGCCAAATGCCGTGGTTATTGGGGATGAAAAGAAATATGAGGAAGTAAAAACTGCGCTTACTTCAAAAAACATCAAGGTTTTTACCGGTTCAACTGCTCTTGAGGAAGTGGCCGATTTTGATACTTATGATATAATGCTGGCCGCCATTGTAGGTTTTGCGGGGTTAACACCCACATTAAAAGCTGTAGAAAAGGGAAAGACAATCGCACTCGCCAACAAGGAGACCCTGGTTGTAGCCGGAGACCTGGTCATGAAAAAAGCCGTAGAAAACAGGGTTCCCATAATACCTGTTGACAGTGAGCATTCCGCAATATTTCAATGCCTTGTAGGGGAAACAAGGAACAAGATTGAAAAGGTTATTTTAACGGCAAGTGGTGGTCCTTTTCTCGGGAAGAAGCCAAATTTCCTGGTCAACGTAAAAAAGCACCATGCATTGCAGCACCCAAACTGGACCATGGGCGCGAAAATAACTATCGATTCTGCCACACTTATGAATAAGGGGTTGGAAATGATAGAGGCAAAATGGCTTTTTAATCTTTCACCCTTCCAGATACAGGTTGTAATTCATCCGCAAAGCATCATACACAGTATGGTGCAGTTTGAGGATGGCAGTATAAAAGCCCAGATGGGATTGCCCGATATGAAACTGCCGATACAATATGCCCTTGCCTTTCCGCATCGTATACCAAATGACAGTCCCAGGGCGGATTTCAAAAAAATCGCTACGTTAACTTTTGAACAGCCCGATACAAAAACCTTTCGAAACCTTGTATTGGCAACCGTTGCATTGGAAACGGGCGGTAACCTGCCTTGCGTTCTCAATGCTGCCAACGAGATTGCCGTGTGGGCTTTTCTAAATAACCGGATAGGGTTTTTAGACATTACCGCAGTTATAGAAAAAACCATGGAAAAAATAAATTATATAGAAAAGCCAAATCTTTCAGATTATTTTGAAAGCGATGGCGAGGCACGTAATTTCGCCGCTTCGTTAATAAATCTATAAAGCATGACCCCTATTTTCCAGCCTTTGGGTCGGGAAATAAAAGAAAATATATATTTATTGATTGAACTAAAATAAAAACTCAACATCGCACACAGTACATCATACCAATATGACGCTATTAGCAATTAACTGGCCGCAGGTGGGCCTACAGGCGGGATATCTTATTTTTTCATTGTCGATTCTCGTCATTCTTCATGAATTCGGTCATTATATTACCGCCAAATGGTTTAAATGCCGGGTCGAAAAATTCTATTTATTTTTTGATCCCTGGTTCTCCCTTGTAAAGAAAAAGATTGGTGATACGGTTTACGGAATAGGCTGGCTTCCATTGGGCGGCTATGTAAAAATTTCCGGGATGGTGGATGAAAGCATGGATAAAGAACAGATGAAACTGCCTCCGCAGCCATGGGAATTCCGGAGTAAACCAGCCTGGCAGCGGTTGATCATCATGCTTGGGGGAGTTACCATGAATGTGCTATTTGCATTTTTTTTATATGCGATGATCCTGTATAAATGGGGCGATACAAAACTGCCCAATGCCAATGTTAAAGATGGAATATGGATTACCGATAGTCTTATGTATGACATCGGTCTTAAAAACGGGGACAAGATTGTTGCGGTTAACGGCGAGAAAATCGACTATTTTAATGATATACCTGCAAAAATTATTCTTGGAAAGCAAATTTCACTCTCGAGGAACGGGGTCGAACAAACAATTACCTTACCGCCGAATATGATCGAACGGTTGGTTGAGAAAAAAGGAAAACGTACGATGCTGCTGATGCCCCGCACCCCATTGCTCATCGGCCCTTACGATCCAAAAGATAAGGGTAATGCAAAAACGGCAGGGCTTAAGGGATATGATAAAATAGTGGAAGTAGATTCTACAACGGTGGCTTTCTTTGACGAGCTGGCTGGATATTTACAACACAAAAAAGGTGATACCGTATTGCTTTCTGTAGTGAGAGACCAGGCTCCGCTGCAGGTAAAAGTATTGGTAGATAAAGATGGCAAGATAGGATTAAATGGTTTTAGTGAAGACCAGTACGACAGCCTCGGTATCTTCAAACAGGAAATAAGGAGCTATGGTTTTCTTGCCTCATTTCCTGCGGGTGTAAAGCAAACTGGAAAACAACTGGATTTTTATATACAACAATTTAAAATGCTTTTGAATCCTAAGACCGGAGCCTATAAAGGGCTTACAGGTTTTAAGGGAATGGCATCCATTTTCCCGAATTCAGGATGGAACTGGGAAGCATTTTGGAAAATCACTGCTTTCTTTTCAATAATACTGGCATTTATGAACCTGTTGCCCATTCCGGCTTTGGATGGCGGCCATGTTTTGTTTACTTTAATTGAAATGATTTCGGGCCGCAAACCCAGTGATAAATTTTTGGAATATGCACAGATCGCCGGCATGGTAGTACTCTTTGCATTAATGCTCTTTGCTAATGGCAACGATTGGTTTGGATGGGGGAAGGGGCATTAAATTTGAATTATCTCATTAACGAATGTGCGAATGTGACATTACAGGATCATTTATTTCATTTCACAGTAATCATCCCGCTCATTATTACAATGGGCCTGTTGTACCGGTAGCTGATTAGCACATTAGTTTTACAGTTCTATCCCGATCTTCTTCATTAATATAGAAGCATTGAGGCTGGTGCATACTCCGGGTTTGAGGCAGTAGTCAAAAAATAATTCCTCATTGCTTACCTGCACATCAAAATGATAATTGATAATGTTACCTGGAAACTCATCTTTTAATTTGGCCAGGTCCAGATCATGAGTGGCGATGATCGCTGCGGTATGGTGCTTGATCAGTTGTTTTATTAAAGCGACAGAACCGGTATGCCTGTCCACTGAATTTGTACCTCTCAAAATCTCATCGAGTAAAATAAAAATTTTCTCACCATTGTTTACTTTTTCAATAATGGTTTTCAATTTTTTTAATTCAGCATAAAAGGTGGACGTACTTTCAGCCAGGTTGTCGGTGATACGCATGCTGCTTACAATTTGCACATGTGACACCTTAAAATAGGATGCACATACAGGAGCCCCGGCCATGGCCAATATAACATTAACGCCTATACAACGGAGGTAGGTACTTTTTCCTGCCATATTCGAGCCCGTTACCAACATCAGTTCTCCGTCATGCTTTATCTCAATAAAGTTATTCACCCTTGTTTTTTTTGGTATCAGCGGATGCCCGGTTTCCTTGCCTTCAATAAAAAAATAACCAGGGGCAATCTCCGGAAAGGCCCATTCCGGCTCATTAAAATGCAGGACCCCGAAACTGTTTAGCGCTTCTATGTGGCCAAGCGCATCAAACCAGCCGTTGATATTTTTTTGTTGATTAAATTTCCATTTCTCCAGGTCAAGTACCTGCTGAAGGTTCCAAAGCAATAAAATATTCAATGGTGCAGAGATCACCAGGTTGTAGCGCAGATCAAGCTTATCAAGAAGTTTTCGCAGCGTGGTAATATCGCCAGATACATTTTTATGTTCGTGCAAAAAAGTTGCTTGCAGGCCGGTTAATAAATCACTTTCAAACTTTGCGTTCTCAACAAGGTAGAGGCTGCCTGAAAGTATTTCCAGCTCCTCAGCAATCTTTGATAATTTTTCGTGAATTGGTGCAACGATCTTATTTACCTGGTAGGCAATTGTGGCAAATATTAATAGTGCCAGGTAAAACGCCCCGGTGCTTACCTGGTCAAATATATACAATACAACAACACTGCAAATAATAAGTGGTAACACGTATCGCAGCCATTTCCACGGTTTAAATTGTGAAAAAACCGGGGGTTCGTCGACCCATGCAGATAGCCGGTTTTTTGTTGAAAAGGTGATTTCTTTTTCTTTCCCCCTGGCCTGGAGATCCTGGATCCATTCAACTTTACGGGATAATTCTTTAACGGCTGCCTGTCGTTTCAAAATGAGGCTTGTATCTGCGGGAAATTGTAAATAATGCGCCAGCCGGCTGCTGCCCATTTCGGAGGTTGCCCTGTTGATAAATTGAAATAAAGAAGCTTTTCCAAATATGTCGAGATCATTTGCATATAAATGGTCCGCCGGAATATGCTGATTGCCTTCGGGGAAGCTATGATAATTTCCATCCAGGAATTTTAATTCATCAGTATTAATATTTACCAGGCAGGTGTTGCGGGCAATAGTGGCTTTATTATTTAAATCTGCAACCAACAGGCGGATAAAGATGGCCAGTAAGATTGTGCTTACAATGATTACGTACACTATTCCCTGTGACCATAATATATAGAAGGCAATTACTATTGCAGCGATACTACCAAAGCGGAGCCAGCCGAATGAAGATTTTCGTTTCCTTAGCTTCACAAGGTGTTCTTCTATGGTATTTATTCTTTGCTGATAAAAATCTGCAGGTTCCATTTGAGCTTATTATATAAAAATTCCGTAAAACTAATGCATGTAATCGCATGAGGGCAATAGTATATTTTGTAAATTTGCATCCTTTATCAATTGCTGGCAGCCAGCATTTAATAGCTGACGGCTGGATGACTGAAATCTAACCGGGGCTGACCGCCCCGATGACTATCGGGATTGATAGCATAGTTCATTATTTAAGGGAACCAGGGGAGTAACGATCTCAAACGACTATTGAAAATAACCAGTATTAATAGAATTACCCGGGGCTGACCGGTTTTGACAGCATAGTTCTTTGTAAGTATAAGCATGTAGTGCGTTGCGTAATTAGCACTTAAATCTGAATGCGAAAATTTTAAATGGCAATACTTCGTATGCCATGGCTGCTTAATCGATAGATTAACAACCATTAGGGCCGTTGAGCGGGCTTACCTGTTGCCTTGTTCTACCGCCGACTCAACAATAAAACAGGTCGCTGCAATCCAAGGCTGTGCGGATTGCTTAAGACTATTCAGCTAAGGAAGGAATTGGTTTGTTTTGCTCCTGCTTTTTCCCGACAAATAATGCAAAAATAAACATGTAGAAACCTTACGGCGGATATGTTTGGACCAGGGTTCGACTCCCTGCAGCTCCACTAATTTACAATTCAAACGAAATCAAAAGCCCGCAAACTCAATGTTTGCGGGCTTTTGTGTTTTTTGGAGACTGATCAAAATGTTCATTTAAGCGCAAAGTAATCGTGCGTAATTCGTGCGTTCGGGTTCACAAAAAAATGACGCACGATTTTTAATCTAATGATTTGAAAATGAACTTGTTCAGTCTTTGAACATGTCTTGTCAAGGAAAAGCTGAGGTTCTAATTTTATAACCTTAAAATCAATTATTATGATTGGTAAAAACTTCAGTTTGCTTTTCTTCTTAAAAAAGCCAAAAAACTACGTATGCGGCGACATGCCTGTCTACATTCGAATCACGGTGGAAGGGCAATCAAAAGAAATGGCTACTTCCCGGAAATGCGATCCCAAATTATGGGATCAGAAATCGGAACGGGCATATGGTAAAGGTGAGTTCATAAAAGAATTAAATAACCACCTTTCGACTTTGAAAGTAAAAGTTTTTGAAGCAAGACTTTCACTGATCGAAAACAATAAGCCTGTTACGGCTGAAAGCATTAAAAACCTGCTCACTGGTAAAGTTGAAAAATCGAAAATGGTTTTAGAAGTATTCAAATACCACAATGAGCAATTGGCGGGATTATTTAATTCAGATTATTCTCCTTCTAACACGTAAGCGCTACATCACTTCGCTTAAACACACCCATTCTTTCATTCAATGGAAGTATGGTGTTAAGGATATTGAGATTAACAGGTTAGACTATGAATTTATAACGGAATATGAGTTTTGGCTGAAATCAGTGCGCAGGTGTAATCATAACAGTGCCATGAAATACATCCGCAATTTCAGAATGATTATTAATGGATGTATTCGCCGTGGCTGGCTATCGAGAGACCCGTTCTTTGGTTTTAAGATGTCGCTGAAGGAAGTCGAAAGGATACCATTATCTGCAGAAGATTTACAGGCACTTGCAAATAAGGAATTTTCATGTGAACGGTTAGGCCAGGTAAAAGATATTTTCCTGTTTTGTTGTTTTATCGGTTTCGCCTATGTCGACATAAAAAAATTAAAGAGGTCATAAATAGTAACAGGCATAGACGAAGAAAAATGGATTTATACATCTCGTCAAAAAACGGGTACTGCATCCCGGATACCTATTCTTCCAACTGCGCAAATGATTATGGAAAAATATGCTGACCATATCCAATGCATTAATAATAATCGGCTGCTCCCTGTTTTAAGTAATCAAAAAATGAATGCCTACTTAAAGGAGATTGCTGAT
>JBDTLZ010000310.1:0-4070 GCA_039934515.1 Ginsengibacter sp. | reverse complement strand
ATCGGGTGCAGAAAGGTGCCCGGAGTTTATCCTTTGCTGTCAATGTCGAAAGTGTTTTGTTACGATTCACCTGAAATGCTTTTGTGCATCATTCTGACGAAGAAACACCGGGGCTCCAAAGGTCGTAGCTATCTCTGCGACTTTCACGTTATAATTTTTACTAAAACCACCGGTTGGCCCATCGTACTTTCATTAAAAATCTGCTGCAAAAAGTTACCTGATTTCCTATTCTGCCCCGGTTTTTTTTTATAATTACCGATCGAATATTGTTTTGCCAACATGACGCGTAACATGACTGGGATTACGTTATTGCAGCCGTGTAAGGGCACTACTTTCTTTTTGAAGGCACTTCTAAAAATTACCTAAGAAATCAGCTAAAGTTTCAGGCAAGCGTTTTTGTCGCGGTATAAGTTTTTCCGGCAATCTGTATTTTTTGTACTTATTTTGCTAAAAATATTAGCATGAAAGCTTTTCTAATGGCTGGAGGTACGATGTCCATTCCCCTTTTCCAGTCAACGATCCAGGCTGGTTTTCCATCCCCTGCGCAGGATTATATGGAAGAAGATATTGATTTGCAAAAAATGCTCATACGCCATCCGTTGGCGACATTTATTATCCGGGTCAAAGGGGATTCCATGGTTGGTGCTTTTATACCGGAAGACGCTTTATTAATTGTCGATAAATCCCTGAAGCCAAAAAACAGGGATATTATTGTAGCGGTTGTGAATGGAGAGTTTACCGTAAAGCGCTTAGTAAAGTCCGCGATGAAGTGCGTATTACAAGCAGAAAATCCCACCTATAAACCAATTGAAATTACCGGTGATATGGAGTTTGTAGTGTGGGGTGTGGTTACACAAATACTTATAGACCCCAAATAATTTGACGATGCTGGCGCTGGTTGATTGTAATAATTTTTATGTGTCGTGTGAACGCGTGTTTAATCCATCGCTGGATGGCAAGCCTGTAGTGGTATTATCAAATAATGACGGGTGTGTAATTGCACGCTCCGATGAAGCTAAAGCGTTAGGCATTGAAATGGGGACGCCGGCCTTTATGCGCGAAACGTTCTTTAATAACAACTATGTTCATGTATATTCCTCAAATTATGTTCTCTACGGAAGTTTAAGTAATAGGGTTATACGAATCCTTTCCACATTCACGCCGGCAATTGAACTTTATTCCATCGATGAAGCATTTCTTGATTTTACAGGCAGCAGTTCTTTTAATTTGGAAAATGCTGGTGGTGACATCAGGATGGCCATAAAAGAAAATTTAGGAATTCCTGTTACTGTGGGATTTGCCCCGACGAAAACGCTGGCAAAAATGGCCAATAGATTTGCAAAAAAGACAAAAAAAACTCTTGGAGTGCACGTATTGGATACCCAGGAAAAAATAAATGAAATATTAAATTTTATTGGTGTCGGCGATATTTGGGGGGTTGGCCCGCAGTACGCAAAACTGTTGGTAAAGAATGGTTTTAAAAAGGCCATTGATTTCGTGAACGCCCCCGAAGAATGGATACGAAAAAACATGTCTGTTATGGGTCAAAGAACACTGAATGAATTAAAGGGCATTGCCTGTATCGAATTAGAAGAAGTTACAGCCGCTAAAAAAAGTATATGTGTTGCCCGTGGATTTGGAAAATTGCTTTCGGAAAAAGGTGACCTTCAGGAAGCTTTGGCAAATTATGTTGGCATGGTTGCGGGAAAGTTACGTAACGAGAAACTTTGTTGTAAAATAATTAATGTATTCATTCAAACCAACACCCACAGGAGAGAGGATCAACAATACTTCCGGTCCATAAATATTCAATTACCCGTTGCCACCAACAGCAGCTTTGAGCTCATACGTTATGCAAATGAAGCGCTGGATGTGATATTCAGAGCGGGATATAGCTATGCCAAATGTGGCTGCATTGCAAATGATTTAATACCTGAAACCACGGTTCAGTATTCTATGTATGATACAGCAAACCGGCACCGGGATAACGTGGTAATGAAAACTGTCGATACTGTCAATGGTAGATTTGGTAAAGACCTGGTCAGGTTTGCCTTGCAAGGATATGGAAAAAAGTGGAAGCTTCGGCAATTGAAATTGTCGCCCTGTTATACGACCCGTATTGAAGATGTATTGACAATAAAAAATTAATGCACAATCCATTTCAATTATATTCACCTCAATTGCTGAATGCCTTATTAAAAGCCGGGCACGGATGCTTTGTCAGGCAAACATACAAAAGAGGACTTGCTCATTTTGATAGAGAACAAAAGGGCGCTTTTTTAATCAGTTATTATAATGACAAAAGCAAGGCACAAATTCATTTCGAAGCATTAAAAAATGATGGCAACCGTTTTTTCTATGATGTCTCAGAAAAAGGCGATTTGGAAAAATTGCAAAAAGCTGCAACTCAACCGAAGGGCTACAAAATATACGCTCCTTTACTTCTGCGGGAATGGAAACCTTCTGATGTACTGGTTGTTAAAGTGAGAAAATATATCGACTATTCGTTACAATGGCGTGCGGGCAGCGGAGATACCGTCAAAACCAATCTTTTTACACAATTTGGGGAAATTTTCATTACTTTAAAACTAGGAATACATGAAGTAAAAATACCTTTGTCTGAAATAGAGAGATTATAGAATGTGTTACGATATTTCTTTTTCATCGACGATCGAGCTGATAACTGATTATTTACCGGGA
Organism: Ginsengibacter sp.; assembly: GCA_039934515.1. Taxonomy (GTDB): domain Bacteria; phylum Bacteroidota; class Bacteroidia; order Chitinophagales; family Chitinophagaceae; genus Ginsengibacter. The sequence continues at coordinate 1,370 of JBDTLZ010000310.1, read as the reverse complement.
ATAATCGTTGATCCTCAAATTGAAATTAACTATGATACAAGTATTCATGTACTTGCCCATGCCTATAGAAAATATCCGGTAATAATTTATGAAGATGGCAATTACAAACTAAAACCTTTTGAATGGGGTTTGATTGCCGATTATATGAATACACCTGAAAAAATTAAAAAGAGCAGGAACTTCATGTGTAATGCGCAGGGCGAAAAAGTAATTAATGATAAAAAATCTATTTGGCATCGGCTCCGGCAAAAAAGATGCCTTATCCCGGTTACCGGCATTTTAGAACACCGGGACATTAAAGGTTGGAAAAATAAAGTACCTTATCATGTGCGGTTAAAAGACCGCCCTTTATTTTGTATCCCTGGTCTATACAATTATTCGCCGATACCCGATCCGGAAACGGGGGAAGTAAAAGGCACGTATACTTTGATAACAAGGGCGGCGAATGCCGTGATGGCACAGATTCATAACGCCGGTGAAAATAGGTTCAGGATGCCTTTGTTTTTGCATAAGGAGATGGAATTAAAATGGCTCGATCCTGGCTCAACAGATGAAGACTTACAGGCAATATTAGACTTTGAGATGCCTTCTGAAAATTTAGAGTATTGGACTACCTGGACGATAAGAAGTTCAAAAGACCGCCCCGATGGTAAAGGCAAAATCGAACTCTTTGACTGGCCCAACTTACCAGGCTTGGGTAATGATGATGGAGTATTGCAAAAAGCTATTTTTTAAACGGATGGGGGTAATTCCGGTATGACCACTTTCCTGTTGGATTTATATTTCTGCCGGTTTTTATTTAATTAAAGCGAAGCAGTTCGGGAGATATCGATACGCGATTTTATCCGGATATTGGAATCGGTAATAACCGGGTAAGTTTTGACCTTAATAACAGATATGGTGAAACAAGGAAAATAGAAAATCATTTTTCAAAAAAAATGCGGAGCGCTGAAAATGTAGGTAATGAGCACCGGAGTGGTATACGCTGTTTAACAATCCCTTCTTTTGCATAAAAAAAATAAAAATTAGCGGTGTGTAAAAAGAACATGCCGGCGATACCATGAGCGTTTATGCAGTATTGAATATATGTGTAACAGGAAAATACCTTTATATAAAGAGCAGTTCAGCAAATAAATGGGTCAGTATAAGATTCTTTCCCTGTTTCCACCCGCCCTGCATAGCGCGAATAAAAAGATGCAAAGCTGGATACCTTAACTGTAAAATCGTACCATCCATGGTTTTTTTTCAGATCAATCACAAAAACATTTTCTCCTGGAGTAACGTTTTTCTTCATGGCCCCTGCCTTATAAGCATTGTCAATGATTTCGATTACATAATCTTTTGAAGAGTGGCTATTTACAATTTTAAGC